>DJTQ01000293.1 GCA_002439285.1 Paenibacillaceae bacterium UBA6304 | reverse complement strand
ATTTCGATTTGCTCGGGATCATTTTGCTTCTGATCGCAGGATTCGGCTGGGCGCGGCCGGTGCCCGTCAACCGGGATAATTTCAGCAAGCCGCGTATGATGGGCGTCATCGTGTCCGTTGCCGGTCCTCTGAGCAATCTGATGCTGGCGATCGTGGGAGCTGCCATTTACGCGGCACTGCTGAAATTCGGCGTTGTTTCGCCCTTCATGGGAGAAGATAAACTGTCACAAGCCATTCATATTTTCTTCAGCCTGTTCATCGTCATGAACTTTTTCTTATGTTTGTTCAATCTCATTCCGCTTCCTCCGCTTGACGGTTACCGGATTCTTGAAGATGTGGTGCCGCGCCGCGTGCTCGGTAAGCTTCAACAGTTCGAACAGTGGTCAGTACTGATTTTCTTGGTCATCTTGATCGTTCCCGGCCTGCAAAGGTATACGATTTCGCCATTGTATAGTGCGGCAAATTCGCTCGCCGAGCATTTTCTCATCTTCTTCCGCACTCTATTTGGGGCGTAAGAGAGAGGTTTTACTGGGATTAAGTACTGGAAAGCGCAAATCAAAAGTTGTATGATGGTCTTTGGTGATTTTTAGATCGATTTCAAGGAATGATGACAGATGCAGCGGTATTTTATAGAACCCGGACAGTATGGGGACAAGACGGTTACGATTACCGGGGACGATGCGAAGCATATCGGTAGAGTGATGCGCTCGAAGCCGGGGGATAAATTGATCGTCAGCGACGGGGAATCCCGAGAAGCGCTGGCCGCAATAATTGCAATAGATCCGTTGGAAGTGACGGCGGAGATTCTGGAATCTCTCGAACCTTCGGGAGAGCCGCTCTTCAGAGTATCGGTAGCGCAAAGTCTACCGAAGGGCGACAAGATGGAGACCGTGATCCAGAAATGCACGGAGATCGGGGCGACTTCGTTTTTGCCTTTTTTGTCGGAGCGCACGGTGGTTCAGTACGATGGTAAAAAAGAAGAAAAGCGTACGGCACGCTGGCGTAAAATTGCCAAGGAAGCCGCTGAGCAGGCGCATCGCAGCCTGATTCCTGCTGTGGAATCTCCGGTATCCTGGCGCGAGCTGCTGGCCGGCTTGTCCGCTTATGATTTGGTATGTATTTGCTACGAAAAAGAACGCGGCCAGCAGCTTCGCGATGTACTTAAGCCGTTTGTGGACCAGCTTCCCGCGGGACAACCCTGCAGCATTGCCATCATCGTCGGCCCTGAGGGCGGCTTGTCCGAGCATGAGGTTTCGGAAGCTGAAGCGGCGGGAGCCGTTGCCATCGGTCTTGGCCGGCGTATTCTGCGGACGGAGACGGCCGCCATGGCCGCCCTGACTTGCATCATGTATGAATCTGGAGAAATGGGGGGAATGTGAGGATGCCATCCGTTGCATTTTACACGCTCGGCTGCAAGGTGAACTTTTACGATACGGAAGCGATCTGGCAGCTATTTAAGAATGAAGGATATGAACAGGTCGACTTCGAACAGACGGCCGATGTTTATTTGATCAATACTTGTACCGTAACCAATACCGGCGACAAAAAGAGCCGCCAAATTATCCGCCGCGCCGTTCGGCGCAATCCGGACGCCATCGTGGCGGTGACGGGCTGTTACGCCCAGACTTCCCCGGCCGAAATCTTGGATATTCCTGGCGTCGACCTCGTGATCGGGACGCAGGACCGCGAGAAGATCATTCCTTACGTAAAGGAAATTCAAGCACAGAGAAGACCGATCAATGCCGTGCGGAACATTATGAAAACGCGTGAATTCGAGGAACTGGACGTTCCCGATTTCGCGGATCATACCCGCGCCTTTTTGAAAATTCAGGAGGGCTGCAATAACTTCTGCACCTTCTGCATCATTCCGTGGTCGCGCGGGCTGTCCCGCAGCCGGGATCCGCAAAGCGTGGTGGCTCAGGCGCGCCAATTGGTGGCCGCGGGTTATAACGAAATCGTCTTGACCGGAATTCATACCGGCGGGTACGGCGATGATCTGGACAACTACCGACTGTCCGACCTGCTCTGGGAATTGGACAAGGTGGAGGGGTTGGGACGGATTCGCATCAGCTCCATTGAGGCGAGCCAGATTGACGATCGCATGCTTGAGGTGCTGAAGGGTTCCTCGAAGATGTGTCACCACTTCCATATTCCGCTCCAAGCGGGCAGCAATGAAGTGCTGAAACGGATGAGACGGAAATATACAATCGAGGAATTCGAAGGGAAGATCAAGAAGATCCGCGAATTCATGCCGGATGTGGCGATCACTACCGACATTATCGTCGGCTTCCCTGGAGAGACCGATGAGCTGTACCGGGAAGGCTTCGAAGCGATTAAACGGATCGGCTTCTCGGAAATGCATGTTTTCCCATATTCCAAACGGACCGGAACGCCGGCAGCGCGCATGGAAGATCAGGTTGACGAAGAGATTAAGCATGCGAGAGTGCAGGAGTTGATCGACTTGTCCGAGCAAATGCAGCTTGCTTATGCCGAGAAGTTTGTCGGACAGGTTCTGGAGGTAATTCCTGAACGTGATGAGAAAGGCGTATGGGGAGAAGGCTTCGTGACCGGGTTCAGCGATAACTATCTGCAAGTCAAGTTCGATGGTTCCCACGACCTGGCCGGCAAAATTTGCCGTGTTAAAATGACGAAGGCCGACGCCAATACGAGTGAAGGTCAACTGGTACGGGTGCTGGACGAAACGGCGCAGGCTTTGGCCTAGATTTAGTAAGTTAACGGGTTGACCGTTGAACATAGGATGGGCATCAACAGGGATTTCACCCCGCGGGGTTGAAGTCCTTGTTTTGAATCGGGGTAATACGGGGTAAGGGGGCGAGGATTATGCCGGACAAAGAAATATCCGCCGGAGGCGTTGTTTACCGCAATCATGCCGGACGGCTGCAGATTCAGCTTATTACGGACCGGTACGGCAGGCTTTCTTTTGCCAAGGGTAAAAGCGAGACCGGGGAAACGGTAGAGGAAACGGCCCTTCGGGAAATACGGGAGGAGACCGGCATTGTCGGCAAGATCGATGACCTTATCGATATTATTGCCTATACGTATAATCATCCCGTTCACGGAGCGATAGATAAAGAGGTTCATTATTATCTGGTTGAAAGCCGGGGCGGCCAGCTTCGGCCCCAGCTGGAGGAAATTCGCAGCGTGGCCTGGTACGAGCCGAAGGACGCCTGGGAGAAGCAGTTGAAATCCGGATACGACAATAACGACTTTATTTTGGAAAAAGCGTTACGGATGTTGAAGCTGGAAGTTTAGTTTAAGTACGACCTCTATTATTATGTTCTTTGCGGCGTAACGGGGCTGCCGTGCGGCTTTGACGGCCGGTCCAACCGCGACCAAAACGGTAGATAGCATAGTGGGAGGGCCACAAGCGAGCAGACTACGTTGAAGATCGTTTGCGAGTGGGCGATTTGCGCTGCCGGGTCGGAGGACAGCCAGGCCGAAGCTGTTCCCAACAGCGGCGTCAGCGGAAGAAAGAGCGCTGCTCCCAGTATATTGAGCGTGACGTGCGACCAGGCGACAAAGCTACCCGAACGCGTACCGCCGAGGGAAGCGATCAGCGCAGTGACGCAAGTGCCGACATTGGAGCCGATCACCATCGCGATGCCAAGATGAAGCGGTAAGGCACCGGTGCCGACCAGTCCCATTGTCATCGCGACTGTGGCGGCGCTGCTGTGGATCAGGGCGGTCAGCACGGCCCCGGCAAGCGCGCCCCACAGCAGGCTATCGCCGGCGTGGCCGAGCAGCCAGTCGATGATGCCGTAGGTTTTGAGCGCGGGGCCGGTCGACTGCATCCAGGTGATCGCAATCATGATCAGGCTGAATCCGCCGGTCGCCAGTGCACCGAATTGTAGCGGCGTAAGCAGGCTGGACCATTTGGCGGACAGCCATCCCGGAAGCATCTCCAGAAGCGTGACGGCCGCAGCCCATACCAGGAAGGATATAATCAGTAGCGGAACGCCAATACTGGAAATGTCGAGGGCGATTAACTCGGTCGTCAGGCAGGTTCCGATATTTCCGCCGAGAATGATGCCGAGCGTCCGGGCATAGGACAACAGTCCGGCATTCACGAGACCGATCGTCATCACGGTGAGAGCTGTACTGCTCTGAAGGACCGCGGATATGACGGTGCTGGACAGTAGCCCTGTCCAGGGAGTTCGGGTGGTAAGGTGCAGCACCCGGATCAGTTTGGGTCCTGCCCAGGCATGCAAGGCGGCTTCCATCACTTTCATGCCGAACAGAAAGAGGGCCAGTCCGAAAGTAACTGGAAATAGGATAGCATGAAACATCGGTAAGGACCTCCTTTTATCATGTTCCGTTATTTATTGAACAACCCTTACAAGTTACATATATGCCCCTGAGCCGGGGTCCATGCGGGTAAGGGCAGAGACGTGACCAAGTTAACCTATGAT
>DJTQ01000362.1 GCA_002439285.1 Paenibacillaceae bacterium UBA6304 | reverse complement strand
ATACGGAACTTCGATCAAAAAGTATCAAGAAATTGTCTAATAAGAAAAAACGACTCAAATAGAACAACTATTGCGCTGACTATTCCGGAAGATAATATGCCGTAAATGTGACATTCGCCGTTAACAGACTCCCAGGCTCTTTGAACTCATACGGCTGCTGAAAGCTGAAACTGTCGACGGTCAGCAAACGCTCAAATTCCTGAAGTTCTATCAGCCACTGGCGAATTTCATCATAAGTCCCCGATACGACGGCATTCACGGAGGTCTCTTTTACCGCTGAAAAAATGGGTTCGGTACTCCCCGTCAGTAAATGCAACCGATTGCCGTCGGCATTCGCGAATGCTGCATTAACCAACTCAACCTGCGTCTCCTTGTCGATGCGGCTTAGATCTAGCAGCAACTGTTCGCTGTCATCACTTCCGGGAAGCAATGCCTGAAGCTCGGTAGAATTCAGCTCTTCCTCTTGCTTCGAGTTCTTCAATTCATCGATTTTAGCTTGGATGACATGATTCTGGCCTTGAATCCGATCCAGTTCCTCGCCTCGTTCCCGGATCGTTCCAGTCACCGGTCTTACTCCCGCAACAAAAACTAGCAGAAGGGCAAGAAACAAAAGGACCGTTCCCAATACAATCGTGTTCCGATTTTTATTCAACGTTTCCATTGGATCCCCCCTCCTCCGTTTCCGTTTCCTGTGGATCTGCCGCTTCCGCGTCAGTCCCCCCCGTATGGATTACAAATTTGGCTTCGTACACTTTATTAGGCAAATCGCTCATAGCAGATAGCACGTCCATATCCACGGATACGTGAGCGATATTGTGGATGGCTGCGGATCGGGCAAAAGGGAGACTTTTAAGCTTCTCCAGGTAGGCTGATGCGTCCTCCATGCTGACAAAGTCGATGATGAGTGAATTTTCGGCCTTCTGATTATAGCTAATATCCCGTATTACCGCCTGCTCCGGCAAAGCGTCATCCAGCGCATCCCATACCGAGACCGGGTCCGCACGAAATTGTTTAACCATGCTAATTACCTGTTGAGGGGATTCTCCAGTCCCTTGGTTTGCGGCCAGACTGGCTAATTCTTTTTCAAGAATGGTTCCCATATCCTGCGCGTACTGAATGCCCTCCGCCAGTTCCTTTGCCTCATTCTTATTTTGCATATAAGAGAATCCAAGCACGACCGCTCCAATCACCCAGAGACACATTAACCCAATGGCCACATAAGGAAAAATCCGGGTTTCGCGATCCTCTCGAGGCAGCAAGTCGATGGAAAAGCCGCCTTTTTCCCGTAAAACGGCACCCAGCGCAATGCGATATTCATTAATGCTCTCATCAAAAGCGGATGCCTGTTCGTGCTCTTCGGGATATCGTTCGAATCCCCTCTCCCGGATTTTCAAGTCGGGAAGCGCTTGAGTGAGTTCGGCCACGAATTGTCCCCGGCTATGCGCCGGTCCCGTGACCACGATGTCAGAAATCCGGTTTGCCCCTTCGTACAAGCTGTATTGATAAAAGCTCAGCATGCGGGAGATCTCGGCCGTAATTTCAACCAACTGCTCCGGTGACAAAATATCCGGCCGTTCAACTGTATTAGCTTCTGCAGCCCTGCTCTGAAACCGGTCATTCAAATCCATGGCCCGCAAAAATACCGGATGACCGTTATGGAACAGATATAAATCCAATAGATTCCGATCCAGATGAACCAACATCGTTTCCGAAAACGACTCTCTGTCGTCGATCGTAAACAGGCGGGCTAACGCCGTTGCTGAGATTTCTACCGTACGGACTTTAAGCCCGCAGTCCTCCAATATTTCCGTATAAATTTCGATCAGGCGTCGGGGAGCGGCAAATACGAGCAACTGGGTACTTTCCTCATCCTTGCCGATTTCCAAATAATCGAATACCGGATTCTCAAAGGGTAGATGCAAGGAGGTCTCTACCTCCAGACCGACAAGTTGTTCCACTTGCTTGGAGTTCGTACTTGGAATCGATAGTTTACGGATAATGATTTGCGAAGGAGGAATCGAGAGCGAAACGCTGTGACCCTTCAAGCCCTCCTGCCGGATCCATTCACCCAACTCTCCGCGAAAGTCCTCCACATCGGCAATTTGATTCTCGACGATCATGCCTGGGCGAAGCGGGAGGTACCCCTTTCGCTCGATCTGACCGGGTTTATTATTTTTAAGTTTGATGTAGCGAATTCCGGAATGCTCGATGGCAAGGCCGATCCATTTGGAAGCAAGTCCTAACATACGCAACGGTTCCTCCTAACTGATGAGCGAGAGATACCCGCTTATAATCTGTGAGCCGTAACCAAACGCCATCAACGTCCCCGCGGCCAGCCAAGGGGCGAACGGGATGTGCTGCTTTTTTTGTACTTTGCCGGTCAGTATCAGGAGTCCACCAACCAAGCTCCCCAGCGCACAAGCCAAAATAAACGCCACGATCGCTTGCGGAAAGCCGAGCACCCACCCAAACAGAGCGAATAACTTAACATCTCCCATCCCCATGCCGCGTGTCAGCACCGCAATGGCCAGCGTGATGCCGAGCCCTAAAGCGGCCCCAAGCAAGTGAACCCATAGAGCATGCAGCGGAAAGTAGATCCTTAAGAGCAAAAGCAAAGGTAAAAACGCAAGCAGAACCTTATTCGGAATCCGCATAAATTTGAAGTCCGTGATCGTCACGATGACGCATAAGCTGACCAGTGCGAATCCTATCAGGCTCTCTCCGGTGAACCCGAAGCGGGCATAGATCCATAAAAATAACAGCCCGGTTGCGACCTCTGCCAGAGGATACTGCAGCGAAATACGAGCCTGACAATGACGGCAACGACCACCTGACAGAACATAACTGACTACGGGGATCAAATCCCGTGACCGCAGTCTTGTATCGCAATGGGGGCACCGCGAAGGCGGCCGCACGATCGATTGGCCCTCCGGCACACGCAGTGCAACGACATTATAGAACGAGCCTAAAATGAGTCCGATCAGGAATACGTAGATTGAAATGAGTAGAGTCATAGAATAGGGTCACTTTCGCTTATAAATTTGAAAACCGGAACCGGTGTACCGGCTCCGGTTTAATAGAAGTATAAAATAAGATACTAGACAAAATCTATTTAACTTTTTGCTGAAGGACTTGTGCAGGTGTATAGGATAATGGCGTCGAAGAATATTGGGTAGTTGTATTAATTGAGATTCCTGACAACGAGCCATTAGTATTAAACGTAACAGTCCCTCCACTGATTGTTTCCTTGTTGCTAGGAAGTGCAATGTTGGCGTCCAAATAACCTTCGCTAACCAGAGTTTCATCTGTTGCAACAGATGATTTTATAGTAATTGTTCTTCCTGCACCACCGTTATCAAAGTCTCCATTTTCTTCCCCAATTACATAGAGTCTTGCAGCATCATAGATTTGTTTTGCGGTTGCCAAATTAGCATCGGTTTTTGAGTTATCAATCACTTTTCCGATCATCGGAATCGCGATGACCGCGATAACCGCCAGGATAACGATAACAGCCAGCAACTCAATCAGCGTAAAGCCCTTTTCCTCTTTCCCCAACTTTTTAAAAACTCTGGACATCACTTTAGCTACCATCCGCGTTTTCCCCCTCTTAAATATTGATCATTGATAGTATAAAAAGTGAACCAAAGGTTCACAGGTTACCGTACATACTGAACATCGGCAGCATAATCGCCGCCACGATAAGTCCGACCACACCAGCCAGGAATGCGATGAGCAGCGGCTCCAGCAGTGACTTCAGGCGGTCCACCGTGTTCTCCACGTCCATCTCATAAAAATCGGCCACTTTGTCCAGCATCTGATCCAGGGCGCCAGTCTCCTCGCCGATTGCGATCATCTGGGTGACCAGCGGCGGGAATACCCAAGCGCTCTTTAGCGGCTCCGATAAAGGGTTCCCCTGCCGAAGCGAGTCCGCCGCCTTGCGAATATATCCGCCAATCACTTTATTGCCGGCAACGTCCTCAACGATCGTCAGTGATTGCAGCACTGGCACTGAGCTGGCATACAACGATGCGAAGGTCCGCGAAAATTGGGCGATAGATCCCTTTTGCAGCAACTTCCCGAACACCGGCAACTTTAGCTTCATATAATCAACCCAATAGGCTCCTTGTTCGGTGCGTTTATAAATTTGATAGGCGGCGATCACGACGATCAGGCCAAGCAGCCAGAAATACCATCTCCCCTTGATACTATTGCTTAAGGATAAGATCAATTGCGTGAGGGCCGGCAATTCTGCATCCATCGATTCAAACATTTGCACGAATTGAGGAACGATGGCCCAAAGCAGATAAACAACGGCCGCGATGGCCAGTAGCCCTACCGTAATCGGATAGGTCAGAGCTGATTTTACCTTTTCCCGCGTTTTATGCTGCTTTTCAAAGAATAAGGCCAACCGGTCGAGTGTCCCCTCCAGATCTCCCGACTCTTCACCCGCTCGGATCATACTCGTGAACAGCGGAGGAAATATCTTCTTATGCTCCTGCACCGACTGTGAAAAGGACACCCCCCGCAGCAAACTGGAATGAACCTGATGCAGCGCCTTCCGAAGCGGTTTGCTCTCCGTTTGCTGTGCCAAAATACTCGTCGCATCCACAATAGAAATGCCTGCCCGGATCAGCGTGGCGAATTGCCGACAGTAGATAATGAAATGCACCATTTTGACCGGGTTACCGATATAAATCTCCAGCGACAGCAAGCTATTCCGCTGTTCCTCGAGCGAAAACACGGTCAGGCCGCGTTTTTTCAATTCCTCCATCGCTGACGGCTTGTCCATCGCCGTTAGTTTGCCTTTAAGCTGCCTCCCGCTTGCGGTCTTTACTTGATATTCGAATTGCGGCATCAGCTCTTAGCCTCCGAAATATAGTCGAGCGCCGCCGCCTGATCTACAATCCCGCTACCGATCAGATCGCGGATACTCATCTCCAGGGTTTGCATGCCTTGCGTCCGGCTCGTCTGCATGACGCTTTTGATCTGGTGGTTCTTCTCGGTCCGAATCAAATGGGCCACAGCAGGAGTGTTGATCAATATTTCCGTAGCACAGGCCCTCCCCCCGCCCCGTTTGGGCAGCAGGCGTTGCGAGATGACTGCGACAAGCACCGAAGCCAATTGGGAACGGATCTGCGATTGCTGATGCGCCGGAAAGGCATCAATGATCCGGTCCACACTCTGCGGCGCATCCGTCGTATGCAAGGTAGCCAGCACCAAGTGCCCCGTCTCCGCCATAGTTATAGCTGAGGATATCGTCTCCAAATCGCGCATTTCTCCGATTAAGACGACATCGGGATCCTGCCGGAGCGCTGCTCTCAGCGCCGCGGAGAAACTTACGGTATCCGTCCCCACCTCACGCTGATGAACCAATGAAGAGGCATGGGTATGCAGGAATTCGATCGGGTCCTCCATCGTAACGATATGTTTGCGGCGCGTTGTATTTATGTAATTAAGCATTGCCGCAAGGGTGGATGTTTTCCCGCTTCCCGTAGGTCCTGTGACCAAAATCAGCCCCTGAGGTTTGTTCGATAGGGAAGCTATGATCGGCGGAAGAGCCAATTGCTCCAACGTAGGAATTTGGACCGGTATATATCTAATGGCAATACTGGCCTGCCCCCGCTGCCGATAAACATTGACGCGAAATCGCGCCTTATCCGGTAGTGAATAAGCAAAGTCCGCCTCTCCGGCTTGCCGGAACTGCCGCTCCCGCTCCCCATCATCCGGACCGTCGCCCGCCAGCAGTTCGCTCGCCAGCAGTTCCGCTTCTTCCGACGTAACCGGTTCGCCTTCCATCCGCCGCAAGGATCCGTCGATCCGCAACATCGGTGGTACGCCTACGGAGATATGCAAATCAGAGGCGCCTTGAGCGATGAGATGTTCCAGCAAATCCGCCATCCTTCTTAGGGAATGAGTCATTTGCAGCCTCCTTCGATTAATGCGATACCGTCTCCCGCAGCACTTCCTGCAGCGTAGTCAGCCCCTCGCTTACTTTAGCAATCCCGTCTTCCATTAAATGCGCCATCCCCTGCCTCATCGAAGCTTGGCGGAGTTCATCGACCGATGCCGAAGCTGTAATCAATTCCCGTATACTGTCGTCAATCATCAGCACTTCATGGATCGAGACCCGCCCCCGATACCCCGTATGGTTGCAATTCCCGCAACCTTTGCCATGAAAGAGCGTTTTGGGGTCGAGATTGTATTTGCGGAAAAAGATAATCTCTTGCTCGGAAGGCTCATAAGGCGCTTTGCAGTCCGCGCATATTTTCCGGACTAAACGCTGGGCGACGACCCCGATAAGCGAAGATGCGATCAGATATGGCTCGATGCCCATATCTCTTAACCGAGTCACTGTGCTGATGGCATCGTTGGTATGCAAAGTGGAGAGAACCAGGTGACCGGTCAGGGAAGCGCGCACTGCGATTTCCGCCGTCTCGGTATCCCGGATTTCCCCGACCATTACAATGTTGGGGTCCTGCCGGAGAATCGAACGTAAACCGGCGGCAAAGGTCAATCCGATACTGGAATTAACTTGAACCTGGTTGATCCCTTCCAATTGGTATTCCACCGGGTCCTCAACAGTGATGATGTTAGCGCTCTCTACATTGAGTTCACTGAGCGCAGAATACAGCGTTGTCGTCTTCCCGCTCCCGGTAGGTCCGGTAATCAACAGGATGCCATAAGGCCGTTCGATCATGGTTTTGAATTTGGACAAACTCTGCTCGCTGAAGCCCAATTGGTCGACCGATTTAAGTCCGGTACTGGAGTCAAGCAGCCGGAGCACGATCTTCTCACCATAAATCGTAGGCAAGGAAGATACCCGGATATCGACGATTTTGAAATCAAATTGAACCTTGATCCGGCCGTCCTGCGGCAGCCGTCGTTCGGCAATATTTAATTTGGCCATGATCTTTAGTCTTGCCGTAATAAAGCCCTGCATCTGCTTTGGAATAAGCCGCTCCGTCCGTAAAGCCCCGTCGATCCGGTAACGGATCGCCAGGTTATTCTCCCCGGGGTCCACGTGAATGTCGGAGGCTTTCAACTGCACCGCCTGCTGAATCATCTGATCGACCAGGCGAACGATAGGTGAATCCTCGTCGGTAATTTCCGTCTCTTCGATCTCTTCCTGGGACGGCAAATCGATCATCATCCGGTTCATCGTGTCCTGCAAACCGTAGTGCCTTGCGATTGCGCGCTGTAGTTCGTCCCTGCTGGAAATCGCCGGTTCTATCCGAAATCCCGTGCTCATCCGCAAATCCTCAATAGCGTAATAATCCAGGGGGTCGGCCATAGCGACCATGAGCTTGCCGCCCTCTTTCATTAAAGGAAGCACCTGATAGCGCTTGGCCATGCTTTCGGGAATGATCTGCGTGATGGCCGAGTCAATCTGATATTTGAATAAATTGACATGGGGGATGCCCAGTTGGAATTCCAGCACTTCAATAAGTTGCTGTTCGGTAATGTAACCATGGGAAATGAGAAGATCGCCGAGCTTACGTTTGGTTTTTTGCTGTTCCAGAAGTGCCTCTTGAAGCTGGTTTTCGGATATAATTCCGTTTTCCACCAGCAAGTCGCCTAATTTTTTCTTCATGATGGCCATTTCTTCAGCTCCATGACTTTTTCTTCAATTCAAAACATGAAAACTATGTATCTATTAAATGTAAATAGGTATTGATTACTATCTTTCACTTCCTTAGAATAGTATATAGCACAATATACCAATATAACAACGGGTTTATTTATAATATTTATCATTAAATTACATTATTCTCCAAAATAGCTCCTTTATTTTATAGGTCGGAGGTATGATATGAAGAATTCTAGGCCTTTAGCTCTAGTGATTGTGATTGTAATAGCAGTTTCGGTATTTTCCTACAGACAATGGTTTTCAAACGTAGATGCTGGTGCTGATACTTATGATTATCCGATCCGGATTCTCGAAATCACCGAAAACGGAAAGACAGATTTGGGTGCAGTAAAGCTGGAGCTTCCGTCAAATACGGAAATTGAAACCGTCAGTATGAAGAAATTCGTTGCCCTTCGCGGCGATCTCGACGGGAAATACGATGCCGTTTATATCGGAAGCGGAACCTACAGCCCCTCATATCCCAGCAATTACAGAAATAAATCAGAGCAGGAAAAAGCTCATAACACCACCGGTGTAATGAACGATATTACGCACCTGAAGACCAATGAAATCATCGAAAATTATATCGACAAGGGATTGCTCGTCATGTTCCACGAGAACATCGCCAACCAGCGGCCAAATACGGAGAAGGAACCCGCAGATCAAAGAATTCTTTATGATTTGTACAAGAAGTACGAGAAGTCGAAACCGGCCAACGTATTGTTCGTGAAAAACGAGGATTTGACAGCTTCCAAAAACAAGACACCAAAGCTTGCGACAACCCTGAATACGACACCTTACAGTCTCATGCTCAAGCAGCGGCCCCGCCTGACAATGGCAGATACAGACAAGCCTTCCGAAACGGTCAATTTTGTCGCGGGACAGCAGCTTGCCTTTAAATTCAACGTAAACAATGTTTCCGAGCTAACCACCCGTCCGCTCAATGCCAACCTGTATCTGGGTGTGGACAGTGCCCTTCCGATGGGCCCCGAACAGCTCGTCTCCACGATGGCCGTAACCTCCGCAACGAACAACACTTTAAAGTACACATTGCCTAAAGGCTACTCGGGACCCTTGTACTGGAAGCTGGAGGTCGTCAATCCGCTTACCGAGAGCAAGCTTCGGGATTTCGACAGCGGCCGGATTACTTTTAAAGGAGAAAAAACCGTCGTACGCGTGCTGCAGATTATGCCGGACAACAACTCCACAAGCAGCTTAAAGAATAGTTCGAACATGAATCAATCTTATTTGAGCGACGATAAATACCAGATCAACATCGATACGATGCTGGCCCCGGCATTTAACAAGCCCGAGGTTTACAAGAACCTGAACGGCAAATACGATATGCTGATCTTCGGTTTCAGGGATGAATATAACCAATACTCGCAGATGACGGACGCCGGTGCCCAAGCGGTGGAAGACTTTATCTCCACGGGACAAAGCGTCATGTTTACCCATGATACGGTATTCGACGATAGCGACGACAGGAGTAATAAATATTGGAGTCTATGGATCGACCACTTCCAGGAAGCTACAGGCCAGGATCAGAGAAAGACCGATCTGGGCTTTGGCAGCCCGTTATCGTCCACAACCACGACAGGCGTCAATCAGGGATTGTTGACGCAGTATCCGTTTGCTCTGGATGTGAAGCCAGGTAAAGGCTCCATCGGACAAATCGCCACGACCCACAACCAATATTTTATATTGGATCTGGAGGATGA
>DJTQ01000366.1 GCA_002439285.1 Paenibacillaceae bacterium UBA6304 | reverse complement strand
GTTAATCTTCATAGAGCGGTCTTGTGTGTGAGCCCAGGGAGGAGAGCGACATGGTGAATGTGAGCTGAGCTTGGTCAGGAGTAAGGGGGTGTCCCTCTGTCATCTACGATGACTTTTGGGACGCCCCCCTTTTTGTGTTGAAGAGGAGAAGTTTGGAGCAAACAAAGCCTATATGTTAAATTTAACGGACAGGAGAGCCTTTAATCGTTCGAATTCATTGACTTTTACGCTGTTTTGATGGGAATAAGGTCTCCTGTGACCGTTAAACTGCAATTCAAGTGATTTTAGCTTCAATAGAGTCCCATGTGTCCGTTAGAGGTCGAATGAGTCGAATGAGTCGAATGAACCCTATGATAGTCTATTTAGCGATCAGCAAATAAAAGAGTGGACACAGAGGGAGTGTGGATTAAGAGGAAGTGCCGATGAAGAAGGAAGTGTGGATGAAGAAGGAAGCATGCATACAGAGGAAGTGAGGAGTAATCGGAAACTGGATATACCAGCACCCGGTTTTTCTGATGTATAATATAGGAATGATTCGTTTCGGAAGAAGGAGGGGTACGATTGGATAACGTGAAGATCATGGCGGACTTTCGTATTTCCAATGCCGATGACTTGAAAACGGCGATTATCAACCAGCCTGAAATGATGGCTGATCTGGAAGCGGTAGCTGCGCTAGAGCTGCCTCAGGGCTGCATCGCGGCGGGATATTTCCGCAATTTTGTCTGGGATGTGCTGCATGGGCATGAGGTAAGAACGCCGCTTCATGATGTTGACGTGCTCTATTACGACCCGGATTGCCTGGAGGAAGAGGCGGAAAAGGAATTTGACGCCCGATTACGGGAAATAAACCCGCGGCGGAATTGGTCGGTCAAAAATCAGGCGCGGATGCATCTGAAAAACGGCGAGCCGCCATATGGCTCGGTGGAGGATGCTATGCGGCACTGGCCGGAGACGGCGACTGCCGTAGGCGCTCGGCTAAAAGGCGGCGCAGATGGCACGGATTTCGCGGAACTTGAAATTGTGGCACCCTTCGGACTGGAAGATTTGCTCGGCTTGCGAGTAAGGCAGAGTCCGTATTTTCGGGACCGCCATATTTTTCTGAACAGGATTAGTGAGAAGGAATGGCTGCAGAATTGGCCTCGGCTAGAGGTTATTCCGCCGTCGGGGGAGAAATAAATCATGACTTTTATCCGCAGTTTGCTTCAGTTCGCCTGGTTGCAGGCGTTGTCCTGCATATTTCCGGTCGTTATTTTCGGTACGCTGGCATTAACGAAAGTGGTCACGGTTCAGGGCATCCCCCGGTATGATCTCATTTTGCTGATCTGTTTGCTTGCGCAGGTGGGGATGGTTGTCTTCAAGCTGGAAACCATCGATGAACTGAAGGTCATCTGCGTGTTTCATATCATCGGGCTAGGTCTGGAATTGTTTAAGGTACATATGGGTTCCTGGTCATATCCGGGGGAAGGATGGAGCAAGGTCGGCGGGGTTCCGCTATACAGCGGATTTATGTATGCCAGTGTGGCGAGTTACATTTGTCAGGCATGGCGCAGGATGGACCTGCAAATGACCGGTTGGCCAAAATCGGTTTATTCCGTGCTGCTCTGTGCGGGGATTTATTTTAACTTCTTCACGCATCACTTCATCGGGGATTATCGCTGGATTCTGACCGGACTACTGGTGATCGTGTTTATTCGGACTCGTGTTCATTTTACCGTGTTGGGCAGGACCTATTGGATGCCGTTGACGTTATCTTTTTTGCTGATCGGCTTCTTCATCTGGGTGGCGGAGAATATTTCGACCTTTCTTGGAGCCTGGAGCTATCCGGATCAGGAAAAGGTCTGGCGCCTGGTGCATATCGGCAAAATCAGTTCCTGGTTCCTGCTTGTCGTCATTAGCATTATCATCGTGGCACAGTTGAAAGTAGTCAAAAATCACAAATCGATTCATAGGAGAGTCAATCCATGAATAAATCCAAAGGATATTTCTATTATTTGCTGTGGATTCTGGGCGCGCTTATCTTGGTTTACTACGGTAACCGTTTTGTGGGGATGATGGAGCAAAATCCGGAGAAGGTTCTGAAAATCAGTTATGGAATGCTTGGTAATATCGTCTACGGCCTTGTATTAGGTGCTTATGTCAGTCTGCTTGGAGGCATGCCGAACAAGAGAAAGTTTCATCGTCCGCTGTTCTTTTTCGTGGTGATTCCGAGTTTGATTTTAATGCTATATCCTGTATTGAACCTGTATCTAAACATGCCTTATTACTCGTTATATAAAGATGTGGCGGCTCAGGAAGGATACTTCTATTTTTCTCTGCTATGCGGCCTGGGGTTGATGAAAAGTCTGTTTGTCAGTCGTTAAATTGGGGGGATCCGGAATGGGAAAAGTGCTTGTATTAGGTGGAACGAGATATTTTGGCAAAAGACTCGTGAACTTGTTGCTTCAGGAAGGAACTCATGAAGTAACGGTAGCAACTCGCGGATTGACGGAGGCGGAATTTACCGGACCGGTGAACCGGCT
>DJTQ01000390.1 GCA_002439285.1 Paenibacillaceae bacterium UBA6304 | reverse complement strand
AGATCAACACCGCCAGCAGGGTTCCGATCAAGGTCCCGAGCAGGAAACCCACCGCGGTTTCGCCGACCGTCATGGCCAGATGAGGCCATAGTTCCCCATTAATTGCATCCTTTACAATTTGCCTTCCGACTTTGGACGGATAGCTAAAGATCAGGGTATCGACCCACTTCAACCGTCCGGCCAACTCCCAGAGACCGATAAACGCGGCGAGCAGCAGAAGCTGGGTCATTAGAACAAGCCGGCTCATGCGCCGCTTCCGTCTCCGGTACTGCCGCCACTTCGCCCGTGTCCAGTCGTCCCGGTCTTTACCGGGTTCCGGCTTAACGGTCGGATCATCTATTGCCAATGCTACCCCCCCTTTCCTTCCAGCGTTTCGAGATCCCGCCAGATTTCGTGGAACAGGTCGTTAAATCCGTCTTCTTCACGGGCATAGAACGGCTGTGTCTTGGCGATATGATCCGGGATCACATAGGTGCTGCGAATCCTGCCCGGTTTGGCGGCCAGTACAATCACCCGGTCGCTGACCGCGATGGCTTCCGAGAGATCATGCGTGACCAGGATTCCTGTCTTTCCCCGCTGTCTCAATGTATCCACTACTAGATCCTCTAATTGCAGCTTGGTTTGATAATCCAAAGCCGAGAACGGTTCATCCAGCAGCAATAGATCCGGATTTGTTGCCAGGGTGCGGACTAGCGCTACCCGCTGCCGCATTCCTCCGGACAGTTGATGAGGATACTGATTGGCCGTATTCTGCAATCCCATGCCGTCCAATAACTCCAATACCGCAGACTTGCTCTCCTCGTTCAGACGTCCCGTCAGCTCCAACCCAAGCTGGGCATTGTCCAGAATACTCCGCCAAGGGAACAAATAATCCTGTTGTAGCATATACCCGACCTCCGGGGAAGGACCGCGGACCACCTTTCCGTGAACCAGAATCTCACCCCGGGATGGGGGAAGCAATCCGGCAATGACGGATAGAAGCGTGGTTTTTCCGCAACCGCTGGGGCCGACCAGGCTGATGAATTCGCCGGGACTAACCGTCAAATTCAACCCTTCCAGCGCTAGTACGGCCTCCCGGTCCGTCACATACGCCAGATCCAGGTCCTTCAGCTCAACGACAGGAACTTGGGTCATGATCTCACGCTCCTTTCTTCCTGAATAAGCTAAGGCTTGGTCTTCACCGCCGACTCGGCAAAGCTGTTATCCACAACCTTGGAAGGTTCGACTCGTTCTTGCAATTCTCCGGCGCTCTCCATAATATCGAGCAAATTGTTCCAGGCCTCATCCTTCAAAGCGGGAGACTCGGCATAACTGCCCTGCTCCAGATATCGCTTGACCGAACTAATGAGGATGTCCTCATCCGTATCCTTGAAGTAAGGAGCAATCGTCTTGGCCGTTTCTTCAGGGGTGTGTTCTTGAACCCAAAGCTGAGCTTTATGGATCGCATTCGTAAATTTCTGCACGACCTCTTTATTTTTATTGATATAACTCTGCTTCGTCATAAAAACGGTATAAGGAAGACGGCCGCTCTCCGTTCCGAAGGAGGCCACCACATGACCTTTTCCTTCCCGTTCTATAATGGAGGCCTGCGGCTCGAACAGCTGTACATATTGACCCGTGCCTGACGCAAACGCCGCAGCGATATTGGCAAATTCAATATTTTGAATCAGTTCGAGATCGGCATGCGGGTCGATGCCATGCTTTTTCAGCGTGAATTCTCCGGCCATTTGCGGCATGCCGCCTTTCCGCTGCCCGAGGAAGACACTGCCTTTCAAGCCTTCCCAGTCAAAATCACCACTTATCTCTTCCCGGGAGACTAGAAAAGTACCATCCGTCTGGGTCAATTGGGCAAAGTTCATGACCGGGTCCTCGGCCCCCTGCTGATATACATAAATGGAGGTTTCCGCCCCTACCAGCGCCACATCGATCGCTCCCGACAACAAAGCAGTCATCGTCTTATCCCCGCCCGCTGTGGTCTGCAACTCTACATCCAATCCTTCCTCTTTGAAAAAGCCTTTCTCCAGCGCCACATATTGCGGAGCATAAAATACGGAGCGGGTTACCTCGCCGATCTTGACCGTTTTTGCCCCTTTACCTCCGCCGCAACCGCTGAGAGCTCCAGCAAACACTATAACCAGTGCCAATGCCAGCACCGAATATCGCTTAACCAACATGCCCTCCACCCCTTCTTTCATGCTAAATTGGAATAAGACCCTGATTCAGTGTATGCGGCGGCCCAGCAAATGGTTAAGGCTGAATAACTGGTGGTAGCGCAAAGAACCCCTCTTCACGAATGAAGAGAGGTTCTCCTGATTCCGGCGGCAAACCGGATTATAAACCGTAAATATCTTTGTACTTTTGCTCCAGATAATCAGCCAGGTAATCGGGATTCAATTCTTCCCCGGTCACCTTCATAATGATTTCGGCCGGCTTCAAGCTCTTGCCGTATTTGTAGATTTTGTCGGTCAGCCATTCTTTGATCGGCGCAAAATTACCTTCCGCGATAAAGCCTTCAAACTGCGGCAGTTCTTTCTTCATCGTATGGGTGATTTGCGCTGCATACATGTTGCCAAGCGCATAAGATGGGAAATAACCGAAGCTGCCTCCGGACCAATGTACATCCTGGAGCACGCCAAGACCGTCGTTTGGCGGGGTCAACCCGAGATACGCCTTATACTTCTCATTCCACACTCTAGGCAGCTCGCTAACCGGCAGCCCTTCGTTGAATATCATTTTCTCGATTTCATATCGGATGATGATATGCAAATTATACGTCAATTCATCCGCATCGATGCGGATTAGCGAATTCTCCACCCGATTGACGGCATGGTAGAATTCATCTACCGTAACGTCTTTGAGCTGTTCCGGGAAATGCTGCTGCAGGTCTCCGTAGTAACGTTCCCAGAATTCACGGCTGCGCCCGACGAAATTCTCCCAGAAACGGGATTGGGATTCGTGAATCCCCATGGAGGTTCCTTCACTCAGCGGCGTGCCGGCAAGCTCTTTGTCCACATTCTGCTCGTACAATGCATGTCCGCCTTCATGCAGCGAACTGAAGATCGAGCTGGTCACATCGTCCTGCAAATAATGCGTCGTAATGCGAACATCGCCTTGATTCAGTGTAATCTCGAACGGATGCACCGTCTCGTCGACGCGTCCCGCTTCGAAATCGTATCCGATCTGTTCCAGCAGAAACAATCCGATTTTCTCCTGCTGATCCTTATCATACAGTTGATTCAGGAACGGAGCCTGCGGCTTATGCGGCGAAGCGGTAATGGCATCCACGATCGGAACCAGACGGTCGCGAAGCTGACCGAATACCTGGTCCAGCTTCTCCACGGTCAAATCCGGTTCATACATGTCGAGCAGCGTATCATACCGGGTTTCCTTCGGGCCCCAGTAATCGATAAATTCTTGCGTAAGGGCAACGATCCTGGTCAAATAAGGCTCAAATCCGGCGAAATCGCCGCTTTCCTTATAATCCGGCCACAACGTCTCCGCATGTGCCGTCAATTCTACGTATTCCTGATATTTTGCCGGCGGAATTTTAACGCTGCGGTCGTATTCTTCCTGTACCAGCTGCACCATCCGGCGTCCGGTTTCATCCAGCTCCCCGAGAACCGTCTGATGGTTAAGATAGCTTAAATATTCTCCCATTTCCGCAGAAGTCTGCAGTTTAAACGCTTCCGTCGAGAGCAGACCGATCGTTTCGGAACGGGCTTCCGCTCCTTTTCTCGGCGCACCGGTTCGAAGGTCCCAATGCATCAGCGAGACCGCTTCCTGGTAGCTTTTGATCTTGCGGAGAAGCTCTAGAAATGATTTCCAATTTGCTGCTGTTTCCTGCTTCATGACAAGTCCCACCTCTACAGATGAATTTATCCATTCCTCTTGATGATACTTTTTACAAAACGTATAATCAAATTTTAAGACGACCTTTTTTCAATTTCTTTGAATCGCCGTCAATTTTTTATAAGGAGCTGTCGAAGTTGAGAATAGCACTGGATTCCCGCGCCGAGGGTAGGATTCACGAAGCAATGGGTCAAGAACCCGGCTTGATGCGACTAGTCTATGATACGGAAGATTGCGGTTGCGGAATGAGCGGCGTTCCCGGACTTGAGATTGCCGGAGAACCCGGAGCTTACGACATTCCGATGGAAAATGAGGCCTTTCCATTTTGGATCGACCGGTTGCAAGCCGTTTTTTTTTGAAGAA
>DJTQ01000364.1 GCA_002439285.1 Paenibacillaceae bacterium UBA6304 | reverse complement strand
TACGCCGTTGACGGAGCTCCCTTGATGACCGATGCGCCATTCCGTCAGCAGCCCGTATTCCGTTCCGCTTTTCCAGCGCTCGGGCGTTAGCTTGCCTTTTCGGTCCCCGAAATCGGACGGACAGGTCCATGTGCCGGCACCCAGACCATTGACCGTAACCGTAATATCTGTAGCCCAGTCCGAACGGAAGGAAGGAGCCTCGGAACACAGCTCGGCGCGAATGCGCAATTCATCGAGTTCGACGCCGGGAGGCAGCGGGTTGGCGAAATAGTATTCGATATAACCGGCTTCGGCAAACCAGAGAAGCGCGGCGTCGATCCGTTCAGGCATATAGAAGACCCGGGGATCGTCCTGCGAGCCGATCAAGGCTCCGTCTTTGCCTGCCATCCCGCAGGAAGGCTTCACGGAACAATGCGAATACATCCCGATCGGCATATGAATACTCTCGATGGGATGAAGGCCGTCCCCGGGTTTAGACGGAAGCTCCAACTGGATGGAACGGCAGGTTACGGAGCAAATTTTTTCCCGGTTGGCACCTTGCACGGACGTGACGAGCTCGGCTTGCTCCAGGGTTTGCACATTGATGGAGATAGTCGGTTGAGCGACGCCGAGCGCTTCGGCTAATTGGCTGACGCTCATAGGCTTTTCCCCAAGAGCCTCCAAAATGCGAACCCGAAGGTCCCCCGACAGCGCCTTGGCTACGTCAAGAATTCTTGAAGCCGGGTAGCGGATCATATCTTGGATCGGTTCATTCATCGTTAAAGTTCCTTTTCATATACAAGATTATTGACCTAATTGTACAATGAAGAAGGTATATTGTAAAACCATAATAAACATTGTAAAAAACATATACCGATGCTAAAATGGGCGCATAACCTCTTGCGAAAGGTCGTGCATACTCATGATTACCTCCATGTTGAACGCGGATAATCGGGTCATTCCTCGTCCGGAATTTCCTCATCCGCATTGGCAGCGGGAAGAATGGTTGAATTTGAACGGTTTATGGTCATTCCGGTTTGACTCTGAAAATGAAGGCATCCTAAACGACTGGAGCACTAATGACGAAGTTTCTTTTGACACGGAAATCCAGGTGCCTTTTTCATGGGCCAGTCCTTTGTCGGGGATCGGGCTGGATATCAAAGGAATTGGGTGGTACCGGCGCAATGTGACTTGGAATCCCCTCGATAGTGGGTCGCGTCTGTTCTTACGTTTTGGAGCGGTGGATTATCTGTGCGACGTCTGGGTTAATGGTTGGCATGTCGGTAGCCATCAAGGGGGTTACGGCTCATTTGAGTTTGAGGTTACCGGGGCTTGGCAAACGGAGGGTAACAATACGATCGTCGTGAGAGCAGAGGATCAGGACCATAACTATCAAGCGCGCGGAAAGCAGGGATATGGTGAAATACGTGGTATTTGGCAGCCACTTTGGCTGGAAGCCCGCCCCCAAACCTATATCAAAGACGCCAAGTTCAGGACCTTTATAGATGGTCGGATTGAGATAACGGCAAGAATCGAGGCGAATCAAGCCGGGACGGCTGAACTTGTCTTGGATTTTGCGAATCAAGCGATTCAGCATACGGTAACGGTGAATCTTTTGGCCGGTGAAAATGAAGTGAATACTTCGTTTATTGTGGGCAATCCTCAGTTGTGGAGCCCGGAAACCCCGCATTTGTATGAAGGGATGCTTAAGCTTGGCGGTTCCTTTGGTCTGGATCAAATCCGTACTTATTTCGGCATCCGGGAGATCGGGACGGCCTCCTTCGGGGATCGCGGTTACCGCTGGATTACGCTGAATGGAAAGCCGATTTATCTGAACGGTACGTTGGACCAGTCTTATAACAAGAACGGTTATTTTACCTACCCATCTGATGAAGAAATGCATGATGAAATTTACCTGATGAAGCGCCTGGGACTCAATTTCGTACGGATTCACATCAAGCCGGAAGAACCGCGCAAGCTGTATTGGGCGGATAAGTTGGGTATTCTCGTGATGGAGGATATGCCTTGCTTCTGGGGGAATCCGGATGAACAGGCTTGCCAAGCCTATGAGCATGAGGCGCTTGAGGTGATTGAGCGGGATTACAATCATCCCTCGATTTTCTCCTGGGTGATGTTCAATGAGACATGGGGACTCAAGACAGACCCCAAGGAAGCCGGAGTCACGGGAAATATCGGGCAGCAGAGCAGCTATTTGCCTGAAACCCAGGAATGGGTGCGGGAGCAATACCACTGGGCGAAGACTCTCGATCCGACCCGGATCGTCGAGGATAATTCACCATGCAATAATGACCACGTCGAATCCGACATCAATACATGGCACTTCTATATCAATGGGTATGATCAGGTTCGTGACCATCTGGACGAGGTCGTCAGCAAAACTTATCCAGGTTCTGTCTTCAATTGCATCGGCGGAAATGTCCAATCCGACGCACCGCTGATGAACAGCGAATGCGGCAATGTGTGGGGTATCGAAGGAGGTGCAGGCGACAGCGACCTGGCCTGGCATTACCATTATATGCTGAATGAGTTCCGGAAACATGATAAGCTGTGCGGATTCGTGTTTACGGAGTTCCGCGACGTGACGAATGAATTCAACGGATATTACCGTTTGGACGGCAGCGGAAAAGACTTTGGCTATGATGCCTTTGTGCCCGGCATGAGTATTGCCGACCTACATTCCCCGGATTTCATCATGCTCGACACACCTCCTTGCAGAACGGTTTCCGCTCAGGAGCAGGTCGTTGTACCGTTGCTGCGGTCCAGCTTTTCGGACCTGCACCATGGGGATAAACTGACGGTGCAATGGGAGCTTTGGTATGACGATCTGGGTATTCGAACGGTGGGAGACAGCGGTCATTTCGAAGTAGATTGGGAAGATTATGGAGTTGCACCGCTCTCTTCGTTGACCCTGACCATGCCGGATCGGGACGCGGTAGCCGTGCTGGCGGTTTCCCTTTTGAACGAAGCAGGAGAGGTGATAACGCGGAATTTTACTACGTTCGACGTGAGAAGCGACGAATCCGTCGGAGGAGACACGCCGAAAGACGGGCGTATTCATATCCCGGTGGGCTCGTATGCGGAGCAGTCTTTTGAGCATCAGTGGAACTCGATACAGGACGCAAAAGTAAGCGGCGCAGGAGAGGGCAGTTTTAGTTATGACGTGACACTGCCGGACATAACGGAGAAAACGGCTATTCACGATATCGAAATTGTATTCGAAGCAAGTGCCAAGCGGGTATTAGCTCGAAATATCGAAGGTTCGGAGGATACCGACATGGGAATTGGCGCGATGCATGGCGCCGACGCGAAAGTGGAATATAACCCTAACACTTATTACATGACCGATGAGGAAAAGCATCCTTCCTGCCTAAACGTGCTGATTGACGGGGAAAGCATCGGATCGTTCGTTCTGCCGGACGATCCGGCGGACTGCCGGGGCGTGCTGTCATGGCACTATCAGCCGGTCTCGAACAAACTGGATGAAGCCGGCTCCTACGGTTATCTATGCAAGCTGAACGTCCCGGTACAATTGACGACTAGGCTGAACCACAGTCGTACTTTCCGCTTGGAACTGCAGGCAGAGGAGGGCGGCGGCATAGCCTTGTACGGTCGCAATGCCGGACGATATCCGCTGGATTTGTTAATCCGGTATAGTTAACCAAATTGAATAGGTATATATACTCATAAAGAACCGGTATGATTAAATGCCGGTTCTTTATTTTTTAGTTAGAAAGGCATGTATATAGCGGATCTTTCTATATAATTAATATTATTGCTTTAATACAGCTTATTGTAGTAAAGTACATTAGAAGATTGCTTATGTAAAATTATTGTAAATGCTGTAGGAGGATTCTTATGTTGGAAGTCGGTATCCATGAAGCCGATAAATTGGTTCAAGTTGCCCATGCCCTATCTACACGCTCCAGGGTCGATATTCTTCGCCTGCTGAATACGCGGAGCATGAACGTTATTGAGCTTGCCGAAGCACTGCAGCTTCCGGTTTCTACTGTCGCCAACAATGTTAAGGTGCTTGAAGCGGCCAAACTCATCAATACGGAGTTGCTTCCAGCCGTACGCGGGGCGATGAAGGTATGCAGCCGCAACTATGATGATATTCTTATTTCGCTAAACTCAAACGTCCGTTCCACCAAAGACGGAATGAAATTTTATGAAGTCGAGATGCCGATCGGGCATTATAGTGATTGCGAAGTTCATCCCACTTGCGGCATGGCCAATCAAGAGGCAATGCTGGTAAGGGAGGACGAACCGGCCAGTTTTTATCATCCCAAGCATATAGGTGCGCAAATTATCTGGTTCCGCAAAGGCTATGTGGAATACTTGCTTCCCTTGGAAATTCCCCAAAATGCGAGTATTCAATCGATCGAACTGTCCATGGAGATGTGTTCGGAGGCGCCGAATTACGACAATGATTGGCCTTCTGATATTTCAGTATGGGTTAACGGAGTCGAAATCGGAATGTGGACCAGTCCCGGAGATTTCGGCGATCGGCGGGGCGAGCTGAATCCGCCATGGTGGCTGGATTGGACTACGCAATACGGTTTGCTGAAAACATGGCGGATCGACCATGAACGGACGACGCTGGATATGCAAAAGGTATCCGATGTAAGGATAAAAGACCTACACCTGAATCAACGCCCCAGTCTGCGGCTGCGAATCGGCGTCAATCCGGATGCGGTGCACAAAGGTGGCGTTAATCTCTTCGGTAAACAATTCGGGGATTACGAACAGGATATTGTCATGCGGGTATCTTATACTCAGGAAGACGAGGAATAAAAGGGACCATCATTTCACTAGAAATGATGGTTTTTATTATTTTTTAACAGTGACAAGGGGAGCTTGCCCCATTAGTATACGTTGAGACAGAGAGACAAGTTTATTATTACAATAAATCTGTAACAAAAGACCTAAATCATAAAACATTACAATAAAATAGTTTTAAACCGTTGACAACTACTAAAACGGGCATTATATTAGCTTCAAAGGTACAAAAAATATGTAATAAAACAATAATAATGTTTTGTGCCTCATAAAAGTTAAAGGGGAGGTCAACATGAAAAAAAATTTTGGAATGGTGCTCGCCTTAATACTCTCTTTGTCTTTACTGTTAAGCGCATGCGGCGGCAGCAACAGCGGCAATTCAGGAAATAACGAAGGAACTGCGCCATCGAATGAAGGAACTACCGATCAAGGAAATGGAAGCGCTTCAAATGATGGGGAGAAAGTAACTTTATCGTTCTGGACGCTGTTCTCCGGTGGGGATGGCGACAATATGCAAGCGATGATTGATGCCTTCAATAAGGAACATCCGAACATTCAGATCAAGAATACGAAGCTGGAATGGGCGGAGTATTATACGAAGCTGATCACCGCTGTAGGCAACGGCAACGGCCCCGACGTCGGTATTTCGCATATTTCCCGCTTGCCCGACCTGATTAACCAAGGAGTGGTATCAGAACTGGACGATGTGGCCGATGAGGCCGGAGTGGACTGGGCTAGCTTTAACCAGAACATTCTTGACGCTTCTATTGTGGACGGAGCCCATTATGCAGTGCCGATCGATACACACCCATTCATTATGTATTACAACAAGAAATTGTTGAAGGAAGCAGGACTGCTTGATGAGGATGGCAAGCCGATCCTCGAACAATCGGCGGACGGGTTCATTACCTTCCTGACTACGCTCAAAGAAAAGCTACCGCAAAAGGTGATGCCATTTGCCATGTCGAACGCGAATGACGATCCGTTCCGCTATTGGTGGGCACTGTATTCTCAACTGGGAGGCAATGACGTAGTCTCCGATGATTTGAATTCGGCGCAAATTGATACGGACAAAGCGGTTCAAGCTGCCCAGTATATTCAGGACTTATTTCATAAACATAAGGTGATTAAATTGAATGACCCCGACTTCTATAAAAACTTCCAAAGCGGCACGGCCGCGATCATGATGACCGGGGTTTGGGCGACAGGTACTTGGGAATCGACGAAGGATTTTGAATTCGGTGCGATGCCGATTCCGAAAGTGTTCGATCAGGAAGCAACCTGGGGCGATGCGCATACCGTAATTCTTCCGGTAACGAAGAAGGATGATCCCGCGAAGCGGAAGGCAGCGATTACTTTTGCAAACTGGCTGGCGGACAACGGTCAGGTATGGGCGAAAGCGGGACATATCCCATCCAAGCCGTCCGTTTTTGAGAAACAGGAATTCAAAGATCTTCCGTACCGCAGCGACTATGTATCCGTAGCTTCAACCGTTAAATTCAACAAGCCGTCCACGAAGAACTGGCAAATCCGCGATTTGGCTATGTATAAATACTTGAATGAAATATGGGCGAACAAATTAAGTCCGGCAGAAGGTATCGCCAAAATGTCGGAGGAAGTGCAGAAGGTATTGAACGAATAGGAGATCAAGGCAATGAATTCGGCGGACTTTGCGGTGTTTACCGTGAAGTCTGCCAGTCATATGGGGAGGTTGGCGCTTATGAAAATGAACAAATTGAGAGCAGACGTGCAGGCACTCCTGTTCCTGCTCCCCTTCTTGGTCGTGTATTTTCTGTTTACCATCTGGCCGATGATCAAGGGCGTGGAGATGAGTTTCTATAAATGGACTTTGATCAAAAAAATGAAGTATGTGGGACTGGGCAACTATGAGCGGATGTTTCAAGACCATGACTTTTGGGCATCCATCTGGCATTCCACGATCTTTGTAATCATCACAACGCCGTTAATGATCGTCTTGGCCATTATTCTGGCACTCATCGCCAACCGCAATTCCCGGTTGCAGAGGTTCTACCGGAGCGTGTTCTTTATTCCGAGCATTCTTTCCGTGGCTGTTGCCTCATTTCTTGGATTGTTTGTGTTTCAGCCTTATACCGGGCTTGTTAACTCTATGCTTCATTTAGTGAAGCTGCTCCCTGACGGTGCGGAAATATTTTGGCTGACGGAGACGAATCTGGCCTGGATCGCCATTTCGCTGCTGACGTTATGGTGGACGGTTGGCTTTAACTTTATTTTGTATCTATCGGCGATGCAAGACGTGCCGGACGAGGTTTATGAAGCGGCCCGTTTGGACGGAGCGACCGATGCCCAGCTCTTCTGGAGAATCACGCTTCCGTTGCTCAGCCCGATTACGAAGACGATAACGATGCTGCAAATCATAGCTTCCTTTAAAGTGTTCATGCAGATCTATGTCATGACCGGCGGCGGGCCCCTGGATCAGACACGTCCCGTTATCCAACTGATTTGGCAAACCGGTTTCCGCAAGAACGACCTAGGATACGCGTCCGCCATGTCCTATATGCTGTTCGCTATTCTTTTAGTGCTGTCCGGGCTGCAATACTGGGTCAATAACCGGAAGGAGGCGAACTAGAAATGAAATGGTTTTACCGGATTATTTCCATGTTCATGGCCGTGTTGTTTGCTTTTCCGCTCGTCTGGATGCTCGTGGTATCCATAAAAAAGGAAGGAATGAAAATCACCTCCGTCGTGGACTGGTTTACGCCTCCTTATTCGCTCTCGGTCTATCATGAAATCATAACCGGCACCAAACTGATCCAATGGTCCTGGAATAGTTTCTTCATCGCTGTATGCGTGACCCTGTTGACCCTGGTCATCGCCGCAATGGCGGGATTTGCGATGTCTAAGGTTCCGTTCCGCTACAGAATGTTTATGTTTTTCTTCATTTTGGCCGGTCTGCTTATCCCAGGGGAAGCAATTCTCATTCCGCTGTATCAGGTCGCCAAAGATTTAGGGATTTTGAACTCTTATATGGGTCTGATTTTTCCGGTTCTGGCTTCACCCTTTGCGATCATCGTGTTAAAAAGCTTCTTCGATGGAGTCCCGAACGACCTGCTGGAAAGCGTTCAAATCGACGGTGGAGGGATTTGGCGGATCTTCTTAAGTATCATGCTTCCGCTCACCCGCCCTGCGCTTGTGTCGATTGCAATTCTGACGTTTATCGGCTCATGGAACAATTTCCTCTGGCCTTTTCTGTCGGTTACCGACGATAACCTGTTCACGCTGCCGATGGGGATTCCTACTTTAATGAACCAGTACACAGAAGATTACGTAAAACCGATGGTTATCAATACTGTAGCTTCTCTGCCGATCATGCTGTTGTTCTTGATCTTTGAGCGTCAGATTATCAAGGGAGTCAGCCTCTCGGGAATTAAAGGATAAGTGAAGGGAGCGTCGATTGTGGCTGTGCGGCAGCGTGAAAGAGCGATTGATTTATTCAAGGGTCTGCTGGTGCTCGGGATGGTGTATTGCCATTCCCTGCAATTTTTCAGCGACCAGTTGATTTATCCGCAAGGGCAGACATGGATTGACCTCATTAACTTGATCACCTTCTCGGGATTTGTGTTCAGCTTCGGGTATGTATGCCAACTGGCGTATTATAGCAAGCCGTTCTCCGAAGTCTGGCATCGCATGCTCGCCGCGGCGTTCAAAACTTTGCTCGCCTTTTATATTTCCGGGACGGCATACCGGCTTTTTATAGATCATCGACCGCTGGAATGGAACACGATCAAACCGATCTTGCTGCTGAACGATATGCCGGGCTGGTCTGAATTTCTGGCTTCGTTTACTTATTTAATCGTACTTGGTTTGATATTGTTTGCTCCCTTAAAGTGGCTGGTCGGACGAAAATGGGTCGGGTTCACGGCGGCGGGACTCTTGCTTCTGACCACATGCTTCCCATACGGATCGATTCACGCAGCCGCATGGGCTCCGTTGCTGGGTACCCGCGATTTCGCCTCTTTTCCGGTGGTGCAATATCTTCTGTATTATCTGCTCGGCATGCTGTTTGCCCGATATCGCATCGGCTGGGACTGGCGCGTGTTGACGGGAGCGGTGCTAGCTTCAGGGGCGTTTGTCTGGAGGTGGCTCTCGAATGCCGACGTCTCGTTGCCTGAACGTTTTCCTCCTTCGATTTGGTGGATCGTCGGTTCCGCCTTGCTGCTATACGGATACTATCTTATGTCCCGATTGATGCAAGAATACCCCTTGCTATTCCTTCCGCTGGAGGCCATGGGCCGGAATGTGCTTTGGTTTCTGGTGATGAGCAATGTGCTTATATTTGCGCTGAAGTCCAATCAGCCGTTGTTGCTGCTGGGATTACTGGATACGTTCTGGATGGAACTGGGGCTGCTTGCTGTCATCGGGTTCAGTATATGGATTATTACGAAACCTGCTCGCCGCGCTACTTCAATAGATAACACTAAATTATAACAACCGGATAAAGAAGGAGTAGAAACTATGGCTGACCAACTGGTACGCAATGAATATCCTCGTCCGCAATTTGTACGTGAGGCATGGATGAGTTTGAACGGGGAATGGAACTTTGATTACGATGACCACGGGACAGGTGAGCGGGAAGCTTGGTACGAGCATCATGATTTTACCAGCAAGATCATCGTGCCGTTCTGTTATCAAAGCCGATTAAGCGGAATAGGAGAGACGGAATTTCATGATACAGTCTGGTATCAAAAAGATTTTTCCGTACCCGATGCCTATAGAAAAGGCAGGCTGCTGCTTCATTTCGGCGCTGTCGATTATGAGGCGAAGGTATGGGTGAACAGCAAGCTGGTAGCGCTGCATGAGGGTGGTCATACCCCGTTTCATGCCGACATTACGGATGTCCTTGTCGAAGGCGACAATACCGTCGTAGTGAAGGCGACCGATTACAGCCGGGATGTAACATTGCCGCGGGGTAAACAGTACTGGAAAGAAAAATCCACAGGGATTTTCTATACGCGTACAACCGGCATCTGGCAAAGTGTATGGCTTGAACCGGTTCCGGAAACGTATATTCGGCGAATTCGCCTGACTCCTGATATAGACGAAAACGATATTGCACTTGAGGTGTTTCTATCCGGCTATCGCCCGGGCGCTGTAGTCAGCATTACAGCAGCCGTTACTTTTAACGGCGAATTTGTAGCGGAAGATACGTTCTCGCTGAGACATGAGTCGACCAGCCGCCATATTCATCTCGAAGATTTCAACGACCACGGATTGGGACGCTGGTGGACGCCGGAAAAACCGAATCTGTACGATCTGAAATTGACCTTGAGCGTGGACGGCGTGGTTGCTGATCATGTAAAAAGCTATTTCGGCATGCGGAAAATATCCATTGAGGACGGAAAGCTGCTGCTGAATAACCGCTCTTATTTCATGAGAATGGTGCTGGACCAGGGTTATTTCCCGGATGGCATATTGACCGCGCCAAGCGATGACGACCTGCGCCGGGACGTGGAGTTGACGAAGGAAATGGGCTTCAACGGTGCGCGCAAGCATCAAAAAATTGAAGATCCCCGCTACTTGTATTGGGCAGATCGCCTGGGCTTGCTGGTTTGGGGCGAAATGGCCAATGCGTATCAATTTTCCGAGCCTTACGTGGCACGGATGACGCAGGAGTGGATTCAGGCCGTGGAGCGGGATTACAACCATCCGTGCATCGTAGCCTGGGTGCCGCTCAATGAGAGCTGGGGCGTGCCCAATATTCTGGTTGACAAGCAGCAACAGCAGCATGCTTTGTCGATCTACCATATGACCAAATCGCTCGATCCGAGTCGTCCCGTCATCTCCAATGATGGATGGGAGCTCGTCAGCACGGATTTGGTAACCATTCATGATTATGAATGGAGGCGTAAGGTGCTGACGGAGCGCTATGCGACCAAGGAGTCGGCACTGAGTGCCCAGCCCGGGAACCGGTGGATTCTGGTGCCCGGCTTCCCTTATACGGGCCAGCCGATTCTCGTAACCGAATTTGGAGGGATTTCCTTCAAGAAGAACGATGGGGAAGGATGGGGATATTCCGGGGCAGTAGATGAGGAGGATTTGGTGGAGCGGTTCTGCAATGTTGTGGAACCGATGCTGCAATCGCCGATCATCCAGGGATTCTGCTACACGCAATTCACCGATGTGGAGCAAGAGATCAACGGCTTGTTGACTTATGACCGGAAGCCGAAGCTTCCGCTGGAGACGATCCGCGCGATCGTGGAGGGAACTCGGTAATCATTCAAAAACGGCAGATGACGTTATTTATTCGACGGAGCTGCCGTTTTTTCTCTTCCGGGACCGAGAGCCAGTCTGCAGACTCCGTTACTGCGGTCCGTATTGACCGGATTGGAGTAGAACGTTACATTAGAGGCGATGAGACTTTATCGGAACTTGGGAGGAGGAGCAAGAAGATGAAGATGACCAAACAGGAGAGAAAAGGTGCTGCTCTAATTACGGAAGTGAACCAAACTGAGGTTCCTTACGGAACTTTGGCGATTTGGTTTCTCGGGCAGGAGAGCGTCATCATCAAAGGGGACGGAGTGACGGTCTATATCGATCCTTATGTATCGGATTATCTGGACAAAAGCGGGCCGGTGCGTTCTTATCCAGCGCCGATCGCTCCGGAAGATATCGTAGGGGCGGATCTCTGTCTGATTACGCACGAGCATGAGGATCACATGGACGCCGGAACCTTACCGGTTTTTCATAAGCAAAATGGTGGCGCGCCGATCATGGCACCGGCCTGCTGCAAGGAGTCATTGATCGCAATGGGAGTGAACGAATCGCTAATTCTCGTGGCGGATGACAGCCGGGAAACCGAGTTGTTTTCCAAGCTGCAAATCTCAGTTATCCCTGCCGCCCACGAACAATTGGATCAAGACGCGGACGGGTATTATCGTAGCGTAGGCTATGTCCTTAAACTGAATGGGGTGACGCTGTACCACGCCGGGGATACGGTGATTTATCCAGGGCTTGTGGAACGGCTTGAGCGGATTAAGCCCGATGTAGCCATGTTGCCCATCAACGGCCGGGACTTTTTCCGCAGAGAGCGCGATATCGTCGGTAATATGAATTACCGGGAAGCTGCTGAACTGGCTGTCAGAATCGGGGCAGAAACCGTAATCCCGCTGCACTATGACGTATTTGCAGGGAATGCGGAGAAGCCGGGTTACTTCGTGGACTATTTGTACGAGCATTATCCCGAACAGAAATGCCATGTGATGGCCCGGGGCGAGCGGTTTGTGTACGTTTCCGGACAGTCCTTCATGAAAGCGTAAGAATTACCGCGTGCGGCCAACGTATCGAGCAAGCCCGCACCCGTCTGGCAATCCGCGTTGAAACACACGCCATGGCGGTGTCTTCCAAGGTGCTCAATAATGCGACGCGCCGTGCTCAATAATGGACTTTTTATGCTCATCATGCTCAGGGTTCAACTACGGTCGATCGCCAAATGCAACTAACTGTATTTCCTACAGTTAATTGAATCAGTTTAGTTGATTCCGATCATTTAACTGGAAAACCTCCAGCTAAATCTACCCAAAATACAGATTTCAGGTTTGCACAGGATAAATAGATGTATGTTTTCCAGTTAATGGTCCGGCTATGGCTCGAAACGCAAAATTAACTGTATGTTTTCCAGCAAATTTGAATTTGCAAGCTCAATGCTCGTTTCCCCGAGTGGAGAGTGGCGTATGGTGTTTAGAGTATGGGTATGGAATAGGGCGTTTAGTGTATGGTGTTTAGTGTATGGCGTTTGTGTGGCGTATAGTGTATGGCGTTTGTGTAATATATAAAGTATGGCATATAGAGTATAGCGTACAGCGTACAGCGTATATCGTACGGGTGTGTGTGTCGTGTGGTGTATGATGCTTGTTGTGGGGATGGACGAGTTTCCGCTGATGAAGCAGGTTGTTAAGTAGGAAGGTAAGATGAGAGTTCGGCGCTTTCGGCATTCAAATTATTTTTGTTTTAGGAATAGAAATATGGTAAAGTATAGATAATCTTTATGAACGGAGGGTTCCCAGTGATTAATATTAAATTCCGTTTTACCACTTTGCGCGGCTAACTGAATAGTGCTCAAAGGCTCTGCACCTGTGCAGGGCAAACGGGATAGGTATGCTATCATAAAGGGAACCTAAGCTTTATAATAGAATATGCCGACTTTGCGGGCGCCGCTTTACGGGAAACGTTTGTTTGCCGTAGGTAAGAGGTGGCCTGCGACGCGACGTTTCGTTTGAACCGACACAGGGAATCTGCCTGTGTTTTTTGTTTTTTTCGGGGTCCCCCGCCAAGTTTCGGAGAAACTAGGTACAGTGAGCACTAAGGTCTCTTTGCGGGGAGGATTCTCATTTTTTCCTAAGGGAGGAACTAATATATGGAACAATTACAGCAAATGCAACAAAAAACAGTCCTGGTCGGTGTCAATCTGAATCATCAGAAGGACTTTGAATATTCAATGGAGGAACTGGCTAATCTGGCCGAAGCTTGTGACATCGAAGTTGTAGCGACGCTCACCCAGAATCTGGCGAAGATCAATTCATCCCACTATATCGGAACGGGAAAAATAGAAGAAGTACGCGCCCTACTGGAGGCGCACGACGGAAACCTCGTCATTTTCAATGATGAACTTTCGCCTTCACAAATTCGTAATTTGGAATCCGACCTGGATTGTAAAATTATCGATCGGACGATATTGATCCTGGATATTTTCGATCAGCGGGCCAAGACGAGAGAAGCGCAGCTTCAGGTGGAAGTGGCCCAACTCAGGTACATGTTGCCACGGCTTGTCGGGCTCCGCGAATCGCTCGGCCGCCAAAGCGGCGGTGTTGGCACCAAAAACCGCGGTGTGGGGGAAACCAAGCTGGAACTCGACCGCCGGCGGATCGAAGAGAAAATCACGGCGCTGAGCAAAGAACTGGAGACGCTCGTAGCTCACCGGCAAACCCAGCGCAAACAACGCAAGAAGAACGACGTGCCCGTCGTCTCGCTCGTCGGCTATACCAATGCCGGTAAATCGACGATCATGAATGCGATGATGGATTTGTTTAATCCTGAACAGGAGAAGAAGGTATTCGAGAAGGATATGCTGTTTGCGACGCTTGAGACGTCGGTTCGCAGTATTCCCCTTGAGGATAACAAAACGTTCCTGCTAACGGATACGGTCGGTTTTGTCAGCAAGCTGCCGCATCATTTGATCAAGGCGTTTCGCTCTACGCTGGAAGAAGTGGCGGAGGCGGACCTTCTGATCCATGTGGTCGATTATTCCAATCCGGAATACGAGCGGCTGATCGACATTACGAACCAGACGCTGAAGGAGATCGGGATTACGGATATTCCCGTTATCTACGCTTATAACAAATCCGATCTTACCGACCGGTCTATCCCTGAAGTCCTGGGAGATCAGGTGTTCCTTGCGGCGAAGCCGAGAGTCGGCATTCAAGAACTGATCGGGATGATCCGGGAGCGGGTGTTTAAAGATTATATCCGCTGCGAAATGCTGATTCCGTATGATCAAGGGGCGGTCGTTTCGTATTTCAACGAGCATGCCCATATCTTCGAAACGAGCTACGAGCCGGAAGGCACCAAGCTTTCGATGGAGTGCAAGCAGAGCGATTTTGGCAAATATAAGCAATATACCCTGGAAGACTCCGGTGACAGCGCGATGGGCGATGAAAGCGAAGCAAGCGAATAAAGTGAATAGATCCCGATATCAACTATTGAGGATAAAAAAGAAGGAAAGCTGCTAAAGTGCAGCTTTCCTTTTAATTTGGCGTGTTGCCTAACTTATCGAAGACTCGGCTCCTCATATCCTCACCTTATCAAAGAACCGGCAGCTCGACCTCAAAGGTTGTCCCCTCTCCAGCCACGCTATGCACGTTGATCCCGCCGCCGTGGGCTTCCACGATCGATTGGGAGATGGAGAGTCCGAGGCCCGCACCTCCTTGTTTGCGCGTACGGGCAGCATCGCTGCGGTAGAAGCGCTCGAACACATGCGGCAGATGCTCAGCCGGAATTCCCGGGCCGTTATCCTCCACGCTTAGCCGCGCCCAGTTTTTCATCGGCATGGTGAGGGAGACAGTGATTTCCCCCTTCGCCGGATCCGTATGCTGAACGGCATTGTGAAACAAATTCAGTACAACCTGCTTGATTTTATCGCAGTCGACCATACTTTTGATTTCCGGCGTCAGATTGAACTTGACGGAACGTTCACCTGCAAGCATCCGCAGATGCGGCATCATTTCTTCTACAAGCGTATCGAGGCGGGTTTCGGACCTGCTGACAACGGGCTGACGGTCCAGCTTGGCAAGCATCAGCAGGTCTTCGACCAACTTCTTCATCCGCTTGGCCTCGCCAAGCATGCTGTTCAGCGCGGCGTTCAATTGCTCGGGCTTATCCGCAGCGCCGCGAAGCAGTACTTCTAGAAAGCCGTGAATGGACGTTAGCGGCGTCCTCAGCTCATGGGAGGCATCGGCGATAAAGCGGCGCATTTGCTCCTTGGCTTCCCGTTCGGTTGCAAAGGAAGTTTGGAGCCGCTCCAGCATGCCGTTAAACGATTCGGCCAGCCGATCGATTTCGGTTTGGCCAAGCGAGGCAGGGAAGCGCCGGTCCAAATTGCCGGCATCCAGGGCCTCGACCGTACTGACCATCTGATCAAGCGGGTTGAGCGTTTTACGAAGTACGGGCAGGTACAGCATGAGGCCGCCACCCAGAGCGAGTAACGACAGGATGATGAAGATTGACAGTTGCCGCAGGGCAATTGCTTTTAACGGAGCGGTGGCGATACCCATTTGAATCAGCCGGTTCCAGCCCCAGGGGCCGTCGGCTGGACGGAATACGAGCAACTGCTCGATTCCGTTCTTATCGTGCGCGATTCTATAAGCATCGGTCCCTTTGTTATCCCAGTTCTTCCGGATATTTTCGTAGTCTTCATCACTTAGTTGGGGGGCAGGCAGGCCGGATTCGTTGGATCGGCTTATAAACCCGCTCTCCTTGCTGATCAATGCCAGAGACGTATCCGGCAGAAAAAGGAACGGGCCGCGGTCCCCGGTATCGATGGTATCAGGGAACCCGGGCAGTTCGGGAGTCTTCTGGGCCCCTGAAGCTGAATCGGATCCTTCCCCCGAAGGTTGCATAGGCTGCGGTATCTCTACCGGAGCTGCGATTTCGCTTCGATCTCTACGAATGGGGAAGAAGCTGTCGTTCATCAGCAGGTCTTTGGGAAGACTTCGGATTTGGGACAGCAGGGTTTCAGCCTGATTGCTGTACAAAAAGTTTTTCATTACGACAAACTGGACTGTGCCGATCAACAGCAGAAGGAGCGCAAGAATAAACAGGGAGCGGGAGAGCAGTTGAGAGCGGAGCGAGCGGGGGGACGTCAGTCTGCGCAGCACGCCGCTCTCATCCCTGCGCTTCATGGCAAGTCGACGCGATAACCCGCGCCCCGGAGCGTCCGGATCAGGCGATGCTCCTTGTCGTTCAGCTTTTCTCGCAGGGAGCGGATATAAACCTCAACGATATTCTCTTCACCGCCAAAATCATAACCCCACACTTGGTCCAGTATAGTGCTCTTGCTGAGAACAATACCATGGTTGATGACTAAATATTTCAGCAGTTCATATTCGGTGGGCGAAAGTTCCAGAATTCGGTCTTGGTATTGGATTTCTTTGCGGCGATCATCCAGCCGGAAAGGGCCGAAGGAAACCTCGCTGAACAGGGCGGGAAACTGGTTACGCAGCCGGGCGCCGATCCGGGCGAGCAGTTCCTCGAAGCTGAAGGGCTTGACCACGTAATCGTCCGCTCCCGTCGTGAGTCCCTTGACCCGGTCCTCTACCTCATCTTTGGCCGTCAGCATAATAATCGCTACATTGCTGAGGTTTTTTTTCAGCAGCCGGCAGACCTCCCAACCGTCCATACCCGGCATCATCACGTCCAGTACGACGACATGCGGTTGGAATTCGAGAGTAAGATTGACGGCGGTCATGCCGTCGCTTGCGGTCTGAATCTCGAACCCTTCGTTCATTAGACCAAGCTCCAAAAATTGAATAATATGTGGTTCATCGTCAACAAGCAGGACCTTGACGTTTTTTAGATTTTTCATGAAACAATCCTCCAGTACAAGTGACACGTATGTTTTTATTATCTGGGATAACGCTGAACGCCGGCTGAAGGTCCCCTGAGGGAGAACTGAAATCTTCTGTGAGGCCTTGCGTTTTCTTTGATCCTAACATGCTTGACCCTTGATTGTGAATCTGGTTCTGAGATATACTTTTCTAAGCTAAATGACGAAAAGGAGAGTAAACGAATGGAAAAAGTATTGATTTTCGGACACAAAAATCCGGACACGGATACAATCTGCTCCGCAATCGCTTATGCAGACCTGAAATCCAAGCTGGGATGGAATGTTGAGCCTGTCGCGTTGGGCGAAGTCAACGGGGAAACGAAATTTGCGCTCGATCGCTTTGGTTTCCAAGCGCCACGCGTAATTGAGTCGGCTGCGGGAGAAGTGAAGGATGTTATTTTGGTCGACCATAATGAACGTCAGCAAAGCGTCTCTGACATTGATCAGGTCCGAGTGGCAGAAGTCATCGATCATCACCGGATCGCTAATTTCGAAACCAGCGGCCCGCTCTATTACCGCGCCGAGCCTGTAGGCTGCACAGCGACCATCCTTAACAAGATGTACAAAGAAAACGGCATCGAAGTTCACGCAAACATCGCAGGGTTGATGCTGTCCGCTATCATTTCCGATTCCCTTCTGTTTAAATCTCCAACCTGCACGGAGCAGGATGTTGCCGCCGCCCGGGAACTGGCGGATATCGCCGGAGTGAGCCCTGAAGAATACGGGCTGGACATGCTTAAGGCCGGTGCCGATCTGAGCGACAAGAGCATTGAACAATTGATTTCCTTGGATGCCAAAGAGTTTGACATGGGCAGCGCAAAAGTGGAAATCGCCCAAGTCAATGCAGTCGATGTAAACGACGTACTGGCGAAACAATCCGAGCTTGAAGCTGCTTTGAACAGTATTGTGGACAGCAAAGGTTTGGATCTGTTCCTGTTCGTGGTTACCGATATTTTGAACAACGATTCGGTCGGCCTGGCATTGGGCAAATCGGCAGATGCCGTGGAAGAAGCTTATGGCGTGAAGCTGGAGAATAACAAGGCCGTATTGAAAGGCGTCGTTTCCCGTAAGTCGCAAATCGTCCCTGTATTAACCGATATTTTTAACAAACGTTAATCCGATATTCTGATTCGTCAAAAAGAGTCCTGAAGCAACGCCGGCATACGGCGAGCTTCAGGACTCTTTAATTTATTTTACACAGAAACGCTCCGAGGGACGCACTCCGATAGATAAGCTCCGAATTTGCAACTAGCGTGCACCCGACTGTTAGTTTGGGGTAACTCCTTTAAGCTCCCCCAAGTTCCTCCGTTCCGGGGGCCGGTGCAGGGGCGGGCTTATATTTAAAGATAGGAATAAGGATCACAGCGCCGATGAGCATTATGATTCCGGAGAACGTGTAGATGCCCACGAGAGGGAATATCTTTTTGAGCACGCCCGACAGCGACATCATGATGACCATCATGCCCATGAACATGGGACTCAGTACGCCGTTTACCCGGCCGACATAGGATTGCTCCGTCGATTGCAAAATTAGGGTGTTGATCCCGATTTGGATGCAGGGGAAGGTAAGACCATTCAAAAACTGCAGTACCATGGTTAAAGGAATGCTGGTGGAAAAGCCCATCCCGACGATACATACGGCACTAACGGCTGTGCCAAAGGCAAGCAGAATTTGCGGCGGAATTTTCTTGGACAGCGACATGACCAGTCCACCGCCGATGAACATGGCGACCCCGTTCACCATAAGTAAGAACTGTAGAAATTCTTTGGGCTGTCCGAGACGTTCCGTCACGACGAACAAACCGAGCGTCTGAATTGTACCTACGGAGAAGCCGGCAATCGCAAAAGTCGCACCAAGCACCCGCAGCACTGGGCTGCGCCATACATAGCGGAAACCGTCAGCCAGCTCCTGCCGCAGTTTGGTCGTACGCTCCGCTTTTACTTCTTGTTCTTCATCGGCGGGAAGCCGGAACAAAACGATGGCGGAGAGAAGGAAGGCAACCCCCATCACGCCGATCGAGATATGGATTCCGAACTGGTGATAGGCGAAGATGCCGAGCGTCGGCCCGAGTACCATAAATATGGCCACCAGGGATTGGAACAAAGCCATGCCTTGCTGAAGCTGATCCGGATGAACATGCTGCTTGAACAGCTTCATGACGGAAGGCTGCGAGAATTGTGACAGGATAGCGGAAATAAAGGTGGCAAAGTATACGGCCTCCCAAGACTCGTATATCAGCGTCAATAGCACGGCGAAAACGGAAAGTGCGGATAGGAAGTCGCACCAGATCATCGTTCGTTTCGGCTTCCAGCGATCGGCAAAAGCGCCGCCAATGAAAGAAAATACAAAGATCGGAGCGAACTCGACTACGGAGATCAGTGAAATGGCCAACGGGTCATTGTTGGTTTTGTCGGTTACGAACATTAAAATAGCGAAGTTGCGGACCCAGATCCCAATCTGTAAAAAAATGTTGGAAATCAGAATGGTCTGGTAGAAACGGTTGCGGAACAGACTGATGTTCGCGGGTGAAGCATGTGCTTGAATGGACATCAATATCACCTCAATATGGTTTTCTCTTTAAAACAATAGTTCCTACAGGCGGAAAATTCCCATACTAAACATTACTTGATTCGAGTGGCTATGAAAAGGGAAATGTTAAGTATAATTATTACTTGTTTTTTTCGCTTTTTTAGTAAAAGTTTATTTCAAATTGACATTTAAATTAATGTTTGTTATTAAAAAAGAAAACAATTCAATTGTGATCAAAGAGTGAATTTATAACCGCTTATTGAGGAATTGCAGGATCCTTCCGGATTAACTTATTACTATCATGGGATGGAGGCTTCATATGAGCAACGGACACGGGGGACAGCAGTCACCTTATGAAGGCGATTTCAATATGCTATTGAAACAGACAGGCGGGCAGGAGAGAGATTGGAACCAGTTTATTCTCGGTCATATGGATGACCTCGTATATTGTTGTGATTTGAAAGGAACAGGGTTATATTGTTCCGAATCGGTTACACACTGGCTTGGCTATGCTCCTGAGGAACTGATCGGCGTGAAATTTTCGGAATGGTGTCATCCCGAGGATGTCCATGCTCACCTCAGCAAGGAGTTGCTGCGTCGTCACAGAGCGATGATCGAGCTTAGACTTAAAGGGAAAGAAGGCAATTATCTTTGGTTTGAATTCTCCCTCCGTTTGGCGGATGCAGGATTGTCGAATCCCACAGTTGTGGCAATCGGCCGAGAGATCACGAATCGGAAATACGATGAACTCATTTTGGAAGAAACGATGCGAATCGCCCGGATCGGAAGCTGGGAATGGAATGTCTCAGAGGATCGGGTCGCGTTGTTCGATCAACTCTACCATATGTTCGAAATTGAAAAGAAAGAGGAGTCGATCTCCTCGACCGATATTTTGAAGATGATCTATCCGTCCGAAAGGGCACGCCTGGTAAAGGCTATTGGCAACGCCATGCATTTAGGTTACTTCGACTTTGAGTTTCAACATGAAATTCGGCCGGGGGATTTCCAGTACCTGCATCTGCGTGGAATTGTTACCTATAATGAGGACGGACAACCCTTAAAACTAAGCGGAACGGTCCAAGATATTAGCGAACGAAAACTGGTTGAGCGCAAGCTTCAAGAGACGGTCGAAAGGTATAATTCCCTTAAAAAATATAACCATGACGCTGTCTTTTCATTGGATTTAAACGGTCATATTATCAATGCCAACGTGATGGCGGAGAAATTAACGGGCTACAAAATTCCGCAAATGAGCGGGAAACGTTTCTCTATGTTTATTGAGGAACACCAATTGCAGAATATTTTGTCTGAATCGAATGCCGATGCTACGATTGAAAAAGGAATCGACAAGATTCGGACCAAAGGCGGCCAAGAGGTTGAAGTTTTGACGACGATCGCCCCGATCATCATCAACCAGAAGAACGTGGGCTTTTATATTATCGCCAAAGATATTAGCGAGCAGAAAAAGCTCCTCATTGCGAAGGAAACCGCCGAGAACACTAATAAAGCCAAAAGCGAATTTCTCGCCATGATGAGCCATGAGATCCGCACTCCGATGAACGGCGTGATCGGCATGACGGATTTGATGCTTGAAACGACGGAAGTAACGGATACCCAGAGGGAATACTTGGACATTATCCGAAAGAGCGGCGATACCTTGCTGGCCATTATTAACGATATCCTTGATTTTGCCAAAATTGAATCCGGTAAGGCAGAGCTGCATGAGGAGCTTATTGACCTTCGGAGGGTCATTTCGGAAACGCTGGATATTTTAAAGGTTCGAGCAAATGAGAAGGGGCTTGTCTTAAGCTATTCCGTAAGCCCGGATATTCCTGACAAGCTGTTCGGGGACCCTGAGCGATTAAAGCAGATCTTGCTTAATCTGGTTGGCAATGCCGTGAAATTCACTTATACCGGCGGAGTAACGGTCAGAGTAAACCGCCTTTCCGTCGAGAATAAGTCGATTCGTCTGCGTTTTGCGGTCTCGGATACCGGCATCGGCATTCCAAAGGAGAAGATTTCTCTATTGTTTGAGCCTTTTTCCCAGCTCGATCATTTCATGACCCGCCGTTATGAGGGGACAGGCCTTGGACTTGCGATCACCAAAAAACTGGTCGGACTGATGGACGGGGAAATTTGGGTAGTGCCCCAAGACGGACCGGGCGGCGCAACCTTTATGTTTGATATCGGACTCAAAGTAAACCGGAAAAAGGTCGATGGTTTGGTCGGCGATGCCGGGGAGCAACCGCAGGGTCGCAAGCTCAATATTCTAATCGCGGAAGATAATGATATCAATCAACTTGTTCTCCAGAAGATGCTAGAAAGACTGGGGCATTTCACTCGCATTGCTAGAAACGGCAAGGAAGTGATCCAGATGATTGCCTACGAGACGTTTGACATGATATTCATGGACGTGCATATGCCGGAAATGAACGGATTGGAAGCGACCCGAATCATTAAGAGCACGGTGCCGCCAGAGCAATGTCCAATCATTGTCGCGGTGACGGCCAACGCATTGAAGGGTGATAGGGAGAACTGCTTGGAGGCCGGGATGAACGATTATCTCAGCAAGCCGATTAAGAACTCGGTCGTTGCGGAAATGATCAGCAAATACTTTTGATTTGAAAGGATCGGAAAGAATAGGGCAGCAAATCGGAGTATCCTTAGGATAGTAACGCTTTCATAGGCCGGTGACCTCATTGAGGTTATCCGGTCTTTTTTCATATAATCGAGATCGTGAGCGTTGCATCGGACCTGTTATCTAAAAATATCAACTGTTATGAGTCATAAGGAGGATTACTTCATTGTCGAACTTAAAAAGCTCCGCAGGCTGGTTCTCAAATACGCGAACCGACGTGTTATCCGGTCTGACGGTTGCGGTTGCCCTGATTCCGGAAGCGATCGCTTTTTCTATCCTGGCTGGTGTTAGTCCCATGGTGGGCCTGTACGCCTCGTTTTGCATCGCTATCGTGATTTCCTTTGCGGGAGGCCGCCCGGGGATGATCTCCGCGGCTACGGGAGCCATGGCTTTACTGATGGGTGGACTGGTTAGGGATCATGGAATCGAGTATTTATTCGCCGCGACGATTTTGGCCGGCATTCTACAGATTGTGATGGGCCAGCTCAAATTAGGAAAATGGATCAGTTTCCTACCGCAATCGGTCATGACCGGTTTTGTCAACGCTTTGGCCATTCTGATCTTTATCGCCCAATTGACGCACTTTTCCGGCCAGGGATGGCTGATGTACGGTCTCGTGGCGCTTACGCTTGCTATTATTTATATTGTTCCCCGCTTTACTAAGGCGGTACCGTCCGCGCTCATCGCGATCATTATCGTTTCGATCCTGAGCATTACACTTCATTTGGATGTCAGAACGGTCGGGGATATGGGGAATATTACAAACTCCTTACCGGTCTTTCACTTGCCGGATGTAGTTCTATCCTGGGACATGCTGAAGACGATCTTCCCGATATCCTTGTCGTTGGCGGTAGTGGGATTATTGGAATCGTTGATGACGGCAACGCTTATCGACGATATCACCAATACATCCAGCGATAAGAACAGAGAGATGAAAGGGCAAGGCTTGGCCAATATCGTCACTGGCTTTTTCGGCGGGATGGCCGGCTGCGCGATGATCGGACAATCGATGGTCAATATCAAATCCGGAGGGCGGACGCGGTTATCGACGCTGGTGTCGGGAGTTGGATTGCTCTTCCTGATTATTGTGCTGGGCGGAGTAGTGAAGCAAATTCCGATGGCTGCGCTCGTCGGAGTTATGTTTATGGTTTGTATCGGAACCTTTGAATGGAATTCCCTCCGTACGCTGCACAAAATTCCGAAGTCCGATGCGTTGGTGATGATCGTAACGGTAGTTACGGTAGTAGCTACGAATAATCTGTCCATCGGAGTGGGAATCGGTGTTCTGCTGAGCGCGCTGGTGTTTGCTTGGAAGATCGCCAGAATCCGCATTACTCAGGAGGACGGGGTAGAAGTTCGAACTTATCGGGTTTCGGGACAGATGTTCTTTGGAACCGTCACGAATTTTCTCGGCGAATTCGACCCCGCCGGAGATCCGGAGAAGATCGTGATCGACTTTTCCGCCTCCCATGTATGGGATCATTCCGCAGCAAACGCCATCTCGAGAGTCATTTTCAAATACCGGAAGGCGGATAAAGAAGTTGTCATCACCGGATTGAATGAAGAAAGCACCCGTCTCGTCGAGCGCATCGGATTATCCTGAAGCGGAAAAAGCGGGGAGCATATTCAAAAGTATATCAAAATTCAAAACCCTCCTTATATCAGGTCGTGTGGCAGACTGATTAAGGAGGGTTTTTGACATAAAATGTACAGACAACGACAGACCCTTATTTAGCGCCAGCAAGAGCACTTCTTAGAGCATTCGAAACCGTTCCAACTGGTCCCACTGCTGCTCCTGCTCTAAAATTTCCCGTTGCTTGGGCCCCAGAAGATCGAAATGCGGAAACGGGGGCCGATGGTGGATGTAGCGGGGGTTCAGCCCATGTTGTTCGCACCACGCCGTTAGACGTTTCAGGTCGGAGCAACCGACTTTGGTTACCGTCTTTATTCCCGGGAATCGGGGATCCAGCCAGTAGTGGGTCAAGTACGCAATCTCGCCCATGGACACGGCTTCTTTCCATGCGTTCAACTCGCTCCTGTTGATTCCGAATGCCATGTCTGGTTCTCCTTTCCACCCTCATGTACCCTACATGTGAATGCCTCTCCATAAAAAAGCAACGATAGCCTCGGCGGCTTCCCGGCTCGAAGGAAACAGGATCTGGGTTCGGTCGTATTGTCTTTCGCCGACACGCAGCATTGAGATATAAATATGCGAGGCCACCAACGTATCCTCGCAAGCAATCTCCCCGTCTAGCACTGCAGCGTCGAAGGCTTCCCTAATCGTCTCGTATAGCCCGTTTTCATATCGAATCAGCGTTTGCTGTTGCTCTTCGTTCAAATGCTGCTTTACCTGCTCGAACATGCCGTCAATATGAACCTGGGGAACCTTTAAATAGTTTTCCGTGATGGAGATCAGCCGGCTGCGAAAGGATCCCGGTTGGGCGAGAATCTCGTTAATCCGCTTGTTCACTAGAGATAACGTCTCCGCGATGGAGGCAACGAACAGATCCGTTTTAGCCGGATAGTAATAATAGATTGTGGCTTTGGTAACACCGCTTTGTTCGGCGACCTGGTTCATGGAGACGGAATCGAACCCTTTTTCCATAAACAGGCGGGAAGCGGTCAGCAAAATTTGCCTTGAAGTAGGCAGGCTGTCCTGCTGCTGAACGGGCCGTCCTAATGGGCGCTTGTTCGTGGTGCTCATTGTATCACCTCAAAACCTAGTTCTAACGAGTTATTATACCATACGCGATTTCGTGGCAACAAAGGAACGACTTCCCTGATTGATAATTAACCGCCCGGTATATATAATTATTATGATGATTATCACATTATAAACGATTCGGATGAGAATGGAGGAATACAAGAGATGCTGTTTAAACAATTGGGACGCTTAGTCGCAGGAAAGAGATCGAAATGGGTCACCCTCGCGGTATGGATCATTATCGTGGGTGTGTTAAGCGCAATTTGGCCCGGCGTCAATTCGATGGAAAAAAATAATGCCGCCAATCTGGAGGCGGATATGCCTTCGGTAATAGCCGGGCAGATCGCCGAGACGGAGTTCCCCGAAGAGAGCGGAATTCCGGCGCTAATCGTCTGGAACCGGGAAGGCGGATTAACGGAGGAAGATTACGGCGGAATCCAAAAGCTGACCGCCTACTTCGCCGAACATCCGGTAACCGGTCAGAAGGCGCTGCCTCCGTTCGATAAATTGCCGTTGCCGGTGCTGCAGCAGCAAGCCTCTGAAGATGGTTCGGCATTCGTCCTGCCGTTTTTCTTTGATAAGACGGTAGATTCCGATACGTTGAAGGAAGGAACCGAAGAAATCCGGAAACAGGCTGAAGTGCTGTTTGGCCATGATCCGTTCGCAGCGGACTTGGACAAAGAGGATCTGTCTGCCCGCGTGTCGGGTCCAGCGGGCATCTCGATCGATGCGGTCGGCCTGTTCTCCAATGCG
>DJTQ01000233.1 GCA_002439285.1 Paenibacillaceae bacterium UBA6304 | reverse complement strand
CAAGACGCTGCCTAAAGGGCAGCTTCAAGGGAACCCGTTTGCCGTTACTCCTACCATGGCTCTTAATGCCGGAAAAATGCAGTACATGATGAACAAACCTGCCGAAGCAGCCGAGATCCTCAAGCAAGGACTCACCCAGGATCTGAACGAACCTACAAACCGGGAAATCACCCGTTGGTATCTGGCGGCCTTACAGAAGTCAGGAGGCGCGGATCAAGCGCTCTATGACCAATTGATTCAACTAGATTCGAATGAAAAAGATTCGATTTCTCAGCTTACTGAATTAACGTTCTAAAATATTCTACGGGTTAAATAAAAATCGGCTTCTCCATTAGGAGAGGCCGATTTTTTGATCTTCAATCTTCGATTTCATGTATTCCAATAAACCTTCGCGCAATTCCTTATTCTGCAACGCATAATGGATCGTCGTTTCAATGAAGCCTAGCTTCTCACCGACATCGTGACGTTCTCCGTCAAAGTGATAAGCAACGATGCGCTCGGTCTCACGCAGACGCGAAATCGCATCCGTAAGCTGAATCTCTCCGCCTACCCCTTCATGCTGTCCGTCAAGAATCTCAAAAATAGCTGGCGTTAAAATATATCTGCCCATAATCGCAAGATTCGACGGCGCTTTGTCGGCCGGCGGCTTCTCCACCAATTGCTTAGCTTGGTAGACACGGTTCCCGATTTCGTTTCCGTCTACGATGCCGTACCGGGATACTTCTTCCCACGGAACCGGCTGTACCCCAACGACAGATGCTTTCTGGAAGTTGTATACGTCGATCATCTGCTTCAGACAAGGCACTTCCGACTCCACGATGTCATCGCCCAACAGGACGGCAAAGGGTTCATTGCCGATGAACTTGCGTGCACACCAAATGGCGTGTCCAAGGCCCTTGGGTTCTTTTTGCCGGATGTAATGAATGTCAGCCATTTCCGAGGACTTGCGAACCTCGTTCAGCAAATCCCATTTGCCCTTTTCGGACAAATTCTGCTCAAGCTCGAACGAGTTATCGAAGTGATCCTCGATCGCGCGCTTACCTTTACCGGTCACGATGATGATGTCTTCGATTCCGGAAGCCACGGCTTCTTCTACAATGTATTGGATGGTTGGCTTATCCACGATCGGGAGCATTTCCTTCGGCATCGCTTTCGTGGCAGGCAAGAAACGAGTACCCAGCCCGGCTGCAGGGATAATCGCTTTCCGGATTTTCATAGCATGAATCTTCCTTTCCCATAACCTCAAGATGGTGTCATTATAACATAACTGACGTCAAAAAAAGACAAATGAACTATGTCTCCCTCCATAAAAAAACGCCTCCCACGAAACTCATTCGTGAGAAGCGGTATGTGACGAATTCGCTTTTGTTAGTGCATCCAGAATTTCAAGCGCGTTAGGATAGGCTGGGGTGCTTCCTCGCAGCGGTTGCGGCTACCCGGCTCAGGCGTATGGAGATGGCGCTCGGTTCCGTATTCAATTCTCCGGTACTCTTGGTCGCCGCCGATTTCCAGTCGTCCATGAACTTTTGTTACCACCGATTGCATTTCGAGGAATCCTTCAAACATTACTTTCACCCTCCTGGGAAATGGACTATATTACATCATCCACTTCAAATTGTTTACGCTTTCATTATAGCACATTACGTATCCTTTGCTTAGTGATAAATTGAATTTATCGCAGCTTTTCTGAGATAGTTCACAGAGTGTTGACAATTAAAAAGTCCCTATAGAATGCGGATTCCATGCATGTCTCCAGGTAAAGAACAAGTGTCCTTGTACAGAGTGCATAGGGTTAATTCATTCAAAAAAACAGAAAAACGGCCCCTGCAAGACAAGCGCAGAAAGCCGTTCTAATCAAATTTAAAATTTGCACTTTTAAGCTATTTCACAAGTTGTCCACGCGTAACTCCAAGCTGGTTTGTCGCTTTTAGCGACTTCCAGACCTGGGTGCCGCTGATTTCGCCACGAAGGGCCCGGTTGTAAAGGTCGATAACCTGGTGAACCTGCTCCGGCGTTTCCTCCAGGAACTCTACGCGATAATTCGCTACGCCCAGCTCCATGAAGTTGCTCAGGTATTCCGCGCCGGATTGCTCGATAGCGTTATAGACCGTATTCCGGCAGCCTTCGTCGACTCGTACGGGGTGGCTCATGCCGATCCGGTCCTGCAGCGAAGCGCGGTGCTCTTCGCAAGGACGCCCGCAGTTGGTGTAGTCCGTACCTTCGCTCATGAAGGTGCAATACACGCAGTGCTCGGTATGGAACATCGGCAGATGCTGATGGATGACGATTTCCAGGTTGGCCGTCTGGCTTTGTCCCAGCAAATCGACCATCTGTTGGATGTTCAGATCATAGGACGGAGTCACGAGGTCACAACCCGCCTCAAGGAACACTTCCACGGCTTTGTGGTTGGCGATGTTCAGCGAGAAATCGCCAATCAGCCGCGGATGCGAGGCGGACGGGTTTTCCAAACGGTGGCGCAGGTAGAAATACAGCGCACCGGTGTTGCGTACCAGCACCGCGTCGGGCTGGAGGCGCAGGATGTTGTTATGGTAGCCGTTCTCGCCCGGCATATGGATGCGCGGCGTAGCCAGCGCGATCTGCTTGCCGGCCGCGCGGACGGCTTCCACTGCTGCCGGGAACTGCTTGATAAATTCGAAGTCGGCGTAGATCATTTCGACGCCGGCTTCCAGCGCAGCCTGCACCTGCGGCAGGCTGCGGCACAACGCGGTGAGCTTCGCCTCACCGCGAGCCACCGGCGCCCCGCCCCCGGCGGGGGCGCCAAGCCCAGCGGCTGCGCCCGCGCCCATGGCGCCGGGCACTGCCGCAACCGAAGCCGCCCGCGTCCACACGGGCGGCTTCGGCCGCTCGCCGGCTAGCAGCTCCACTGCGCGCCGGCGAATGCCGTTCAGCTCTCGCATGGGGAGGATCACGTCGCCATGCAGCTCCGTATCCAGCCGCTCGAGCTGGAACACCGTGCCGCCGAGACGGCCGAACTGCTCTTCGAGCAGCGCGCCGTCCATCGGCCGTTTTTGCGCGACCTCGAGCTCAAGCTCCGAGTCGACGCGCACGGTCGTTCCCTTCTGGACATCAGTCCAGAAGGTGGTCAGCGGCCCGCCCGCGTGGCCGACCGCCCGCACATGTACCGGGAACACCCGGTACGGCTTGTCGGTCTCGAACGTTTGGCGGAGCCGTTTGTCCAGGGCCGGATCGCCCGTCTTCCAGATCCGGTCGCCCACATGCAGCCGGCGCAAATCGACGTCATTGCGCCCGGGGACGATGTCGACGATCCAAGTCTCGTCGGCCTCGCCCTCCAGCTTTACGCCCTTGCGGCGCAAATCATACACGCGGCCGCCCTCTTCCTTCTTCGTCGGATCGCCCGCATCAAACACAATCCCGTCGCCGCGCTTCACCGGCGCTTCCAGCTTGCAGACAACGCCGTCGCGGAGGATTTGCTCCACCCGGCCGAGATAGACCCCGCGGCTCTTCGGGAACGTGCCGTCAACCAGTTGCTTGTTGTTAGTCCCCTCCAAGAAACCGTGGGTAAACCCGCGCGAGAAGCTCTGCTGCAGTTCGCGGACCTCCTCTTTGGAAGGACGCGTCGCATCCCCCTCAAAATACCGGTCAATCGCCTTCCGGTACTTGCTCACCACATTGGCTACATATTCCGGACTTTTCAAGCGTCCTTCAATCTTAAACGAAGTTACACCCGCTTCGATCAATTCCGGCATAATGTCGATCGCCGCCAAATCTTTAGGCGACAGCAAATAAGCGACATCTCCCATCGGTTTTTGTTCCCCGTCAACCATCAAGTCGTACGGCAAACGACAGGCCTGAGCGCATTCGCCGCGGTTTGCCGAGCGGCCGCCCCACATTTCCGATGTCAGGCACTGGCCGGAATAGGACACGCACAGCGCCCCATGCACAAAGACCTCCATCGGCAGCTTCGCCTGATCCCCGATCATCTTGATCTGCTTCAAATTATTTTCTCGTCCTAGCACCACGCGCTCCATATTCCACGGCTTCGTGAATTCCACCGCTTCCGGCGAAGTAATCGTCATTTGCGTGGAGCCATGAATCGGGAAGTCCGGCGATAGCTCGCGGATCATTCTAACCAAACCCAGATCCTGCACAATAACGGCGTCCACACCGGATTCGATACAGGCTTCAATCAGCTCCTGCGCATCCTCCAGTTCATTTTCAAACACCAGGATATTAAAAGTTAAAAAGCCCTTAACCCCGTAGCTATGCAAAAACGCCATAATTTCAGACAGCTCGTCCATACGGAAGTTGTTCGCACGCGCACGGGCATTAAACTTCTCCACGCCAAAAAATATCGCATCAGCCCCATTCGCCACCGCAGCCCGCATGCAATCCCAATCTCCCGCCGGAGCCAATAGCTCCACATCTTGCCTTGTTAATGTTGTGTTGCTCATTTATATCCTCCCGGATGTTTCGCCCTATTTACGGCGTCCCATCGAATTAGTTGAATTTACTACCTATATGCATAAAATTCGAAACTCCGACAACCTATCTATTTTAGCAGACATCGCCTGAAGTCTCTACCCACCCGGCAACGGAAACCATTGGCACACGCAAAAAGACACCCCATCCCTCCATCCGGAACAAAGTGCCTTTCCCTTACCCTTAATTTCTGCTCATATCCCAGGGTTTAATTAACTGAACCAGGCTTTAATCATAATTGCATCGGACGCCAAAAAAATCAACAAGCTGAGGATGCCGAATCCGATGGCAAACAAATTCTTCTTGGACTCTTTCAGCAGTCTTAAAACCCCAATGAGGATAACAATCGTAAACAAAATCATAAAAATATCAAAACCGTTAAAGGTCGTCGTTACTTCCCCCGCTGCTGCGAGTAACATGGCAAGCCCTCCTCAGTAAAGTTCACGGAATTTCCATCTTCTTATATGTTATCTTCTCCTCACGGCGGATGCAAGAGAAAAGTCAAAAAAATGTTGGATTTATCAGCTTAATTGATAAATTAATCATATACTTTGTAATTCTCATTATTATCATTCCCCCGTCCTGAACCCGCTACTTCCATGAAATTCAATATTCGTCTCTCCAGCATGTACAAATCCCCAAAATGTCCACCTAAAAGTGGACACAATAGACACTTCCCCCTCGAATCCCGCAGTTCCATATTTAGCACCAACTAACACATGCAACTCAATATATCGATATCTCATTCCACCGAATCTTATTCCTCTGTCGAAGCAAGTGTCCACTATTTAAAAGACATTTTCTCGATTTGTCCGCCAAGAGAGGACTGACCTGCTATTAGCCATGTCGATCACCCTCATATTGTCTAAATTCCCTCTTAACTATCCTTAACGATTCAGTGTTATTTCATTCCTTTTCCTTCCTTTACCACCCAACTTCCACCCGGCGCAAAAAAACGGCCCGCACTATTGCTCATCTCTGGAGCAATAGTGCGGGCCAGCTACATTCTGCTATTGTTTAAACCTGCGCCTTCAAGGCTTCCGTCCGTTTGGTGTCCCGCTCCAGGACAGGAGCGAGATAACGGCCCGTGTAGGATTCTTCTACCTTAACGATATCTTCCGGTGTACCGGTAGCGATGATCGTTCCGCCTCCGCTGCCGCCTTCCGGTCCGAGGTCGATCAGATAGTCGGCCGTCTTAATGACATCCAGGTTATGTTCGATGACGAGCACCGTCTCCCCGGAATCCACCAATCGATGCAGCACTGACAGCAGGCGCTCGATGTCATCCACATGAAGACCCGTCGTCGGTTCGTCCAGGATGTAGATGGTCTTACCCGTGCTGCGCCGATACAGCTCGGAAGCAAGCTTCACGCGCTGTGCTTCGCCCCCCGACAACGTAGTTGCCGGCTGCCCCAAATTGACATATCCCAAGCCAACATCGAGCAGCGTTTGCAGCTTGCGGTGAATTTTCGGAATGTTCTCGAAGAATTGCGTTGCATCCTCCACAGTCATCTCCAGAATGTCCGCAATACTCTTGTTCTTGTATTTCACTTCCAGGGTCTCCCGGTTGTACCGTTTGCCTTTGCACACTTCGCAAGGCACATATACGTCGGGCAGAAAATGCATCTCGATCTTGATGATCCCGTCGCCCTTGCAAGCTTCACAGCGCCCGCCTTTGATGTTAAAGCTGAAGCGACCTTTCTTATAGCCGCGGACCTTCGCCTCGTTCGTCTGTGAGAACAAGTCGCGGATATCATCAAACACGCCGGTGTAGGTAGCCGGATTGGAGCGCGGTGTGCGGCCAATCGGTGATTGGTCGATGTCTACCACCTTGTCGACATGCTCCAGCCCCTTGATCTCCTTGTATTGACCCGGACGAACGCGCGCCCGGTTCAAGTCCCGTGCCAAAGTCTTATACAAGATCTCGTTGACCAACGTCGATTTACCCGAGCCCGATACGCCCGTCACCGCCGCAAAAACACCTAGAGGGAACTTCACGTTGATATTCTTTAGGTTGTTCTCTTTCGCGCCTTTGATCTCCAGCCAGCGGCCATCACTCTTCCGCCGCTGCGCCGGCACTTCGATGAACTTCTTACCGCTCAGATACTGGCCGGTTAACGAATTCGGATCATCCATAATTTGCTGAGGCGTTCCCTGCGCGACCACTTGCCCGCCATGAATCCCCGCCCCCGGGCCGATATCGATAATATAGTCGGCCGCAAGCATCGTGTCCTCGTCATGTTCAACAACGATCAGCGTGTTACCGATATCTCTCATATGTGCCAGTGTGGAAATTAGGCGATCATTATCCCGTTGATGAAGACCGATGCTCGGCTCATCCAGGATATACAGAACGCCCATTAGACTGGAGCCGATCTGAGTCGCCAGCCGGATCCGCTGTGCTTCCCCGCCCGACAGCGTGCCCGCTGCACGGCTCAAGGTCAAATAATCCAACCCGACATTCACCAGGAATCCTAATCGGCTGTTGATTTCTTTCAATATCATATGGGCGATCGCCGTTTCCTTTTCGCTAAGCTCCAGCCCGCCAAAAAACTTCATCGCCTCTCCGATCGACAAATCGGTTACATAGGCCATATTCTGCCCGTTTACCGTAACGGCCAGAATTTCCTTCTTCAATCGGTGTCCATGGCAAGTCCCGCATGGCTTCGAACCCATGAAACCCTCAATAAATTCACGGATACCTTCCGAGCTGGTCTCTCGGTAACGGCGCTCCAGATTGGGAATGATCCCCTCAAAGGTCACATATGCATCCCGGCTTATGCCGAAGTCGTTCTCATACCGAAACCGGACCTTGGTTGAGCCCGTGCCGCGCAATAGCTTGTCCATTTGTTCCTTGGTCAGCTCCGAGACCGGGACATCCTGCGGAATGTTAAAGTGCTCGCAAACCGACCGCAAAAATTGCGGATAGTAATTGGAGGTCCCGCCGGCCCAAGCTTCAAACGCCCCATTCTCAATGCTCTTGGAGGTATTGGGCACGAGCAAATCTGGATCGATGATCATCTTTACGCCAAGGCCGTCGCATTCGGGGCAAGCCCCGAACGGGCTGTTAAAAGAAAACATCCGCGGGGATAGCTCTTCGATGCTAAAGCCGCAGATTGGGCAAGCATAATTGGAGCTGAACCGCAGCTCCTCCTGCCCAATGATATCGACGAGCAACTGACCGCCAGACATTTTCAGCGCCGTTTCGATCGAATCCGCCAACCGGCTCCTTACATCTTCCTTCACCACGATGCGGTCGACGACAACCTCGATCGAATGCTTCTTATTCTTCTCCAATTCGATAGTCTCCGAAAGATCGCGCAATTCTCCGTTCACGCGTACCCGGACAAATCCTTGCTTGGAGATTTCGCTGAACAAGCTCTTGTGCTCGCCCTTCTTACCGGAAACGACCGGAGCGAGGATTTGCAGTCTCGTCTTCTCCGGATACAGCAAAATGCGATCGACCATCTGCTCCACAGATTGAGAGGTGATCTCTACGCCATGCTCCGGACAATGCGGGTGTCCGACCCGGGAGAACAACAACCGCAAATAGTCATAAATTTCAGTAACCGTTCCGACTGTGGAACGCGGGTTCCGGCTCGTTGTTTTCTGGTCAATCGAGATTGCGGGAGAAAGTCCTTCGATGGAATCCACATCCGGTTTCTCCATCTGCCCTAAAAATTGACGGGCGTAAGCGGAAAGGGATTCCACATAGCGTCGTTGACCCTCCGCGTAAATGGTATCAAACGCTAGCGAAGATTTGCCCGATCCGCTAAGTCCGGTCAAGACGACGAATCGGTCGCGCGGAATCGTAATATTTATATTTTTTAAATTGTGCGCTCTTGCGCCTTTAATGACAATATTCTCAATAGCCAATGAATTTCATCTCCCAACTCTTATTCCGCCCGCAGTTCCATAATGGCATCGCGCAGCTCCGCGGCCCGTTCGAACTGCAGGTTCTTGGCGGCTTCCTTCATCTCTACTTCCAGTCGGCCGATCATAGCTTCGCGGTCGCGCTTGGACATCTTGCCTTTAGCGGCATCCGCCAGATAATTGCTCTTGCTTTCGGCCACCTTGGTTGCTTCGATGACGTCACGCACTTTCTTGCGGATCGTTTGCGGCGTTATCCCGTGTTCCTCGTTATAAGCGATCTGAATGCTGCGGCGGCGCTCGGTTTCCCTCATCGCTTTGGCCATGGAGTCCGTAATATGGTCGCCGTACATCAACACTCGCCCTTCCGAGTTCCGGGCGGCCCGGCCGATCGTTTGGATCAGCGATCGCTCGGAACGCAGGAACCCTTCCTTATCCGCGTCAAGAATCGCCACCAGCGATACTTCCGGTAAATCCAAGCCTTCACGTAGGAGATTGATCCCGATAAGCACATGGAAGGTCCCGAGTCGCAGGTCCCGCAGAATGCTCATCCGCTCCAGCGTCTTGATATCCGAGTGGAGGTATCGGACCTTGATTCCGACTTCCTTCAGGTAGTCGGTCAGATCCTCCGACATCTTCTTCGTCAGCGTCGTCACGAGCACGCGTTCATCCTTGGCAATCCGATCGTTGATCTCGCCGATCAAATCATCGATTTGGCCCTTCGTCGGACGCAGCTCAATAATCGGATCCAACAGACCCGTCGGCCGGATAATCTGCTGCACCATCGTATCGCAATGCTCCATTTCATAAGGGCCGGGCGTCGCCGATACGTATATCAATTGATCCGACTTTTCCTCAAACTCCTCAAATCGGAGCGGACGGTTGTCGAGCGCCGACGGAAGACGAAAGCCGTGATCGACGAGCACATTCTTGCGCGCCTGGTCCCCGTTGTACATCGCGCGGATTTGCGGCAGCGTGACGTGGGATTCATCAATCACGATAAGCATATCGTCCGGGAAATAATCCATAAGCGTATACGGCGTAGCCCCTCGCTCACGGAAAGTCAGCGGTCCCGAATAATTCTCGATCCCCGAGCAGAAGCCGACTTCCTTCATCATTTCGATGTCGTACCGGGTACGCTGTTCCAAACGCTGAGCTTCCAGCAGCTTGCCTTGAGAGCGGAATACCTCAAGCCGCTCTTCCAGTTCCCGTTCAATATTAACCAGAGCAACCCGCATGGTCTCTTCCTGGGTCACAAAGTGAGAGGCAGGGAAAATGGCCACATGATCACGTTCCCCGATCAATTCGCCAGTCAATACGTCGATTTCGGTAATCCGTTCGATTTCATCGCCAAAAAACTCGATGCGGACAGCCTGCTCCCCTTTGGATGCCGGGAAAACTTCCAGCACATCACCGCGGACACGAAACGTGCCGCGAACGAAGTTGAGATCGTTCCGCTGATACTGAATATCTACCAGACGGCTCAAAATTTGATTCCGTGATTTCTCCATCCCCACCCGCAACGATAACACCAGATTGCCGTATTCGGTCGGAGAACCGAGACCATATATACAGGACACGCTCGCTACGATAATGACGTCACGCCGTTCGAACAACGAACTCGTCGCGGAGTGTCTCAATTTGTCGATCTCTTCATTAATACTGGAATCTTTCTCGATGTAGGTGTCTGAGGACGGGATGTAAGCTTCCGGCTGGTAGTAATCATAGTAACTGACGAAGTAGTCTACGGAGTTATTCGGAAAAAATTCTTTAAATTCACTGGCCAACTGCGCAGCCAGCGTCTTATTGTGGGCGATGACAAGTGTGGGTCTTCCTAGCTGGGCGATGGTATGGGCAATCGTAAAGGTCTTTCCTGTCCCGGTAGCACCTAAAAGCGTCTGGTGCTTTTTACCCATTTTTACGCCTTCGACCAATTGTTCCACCGCGGCCGGTTGGTCGCCCTGCGGCGAAAATTCGGAAATAAGCTCGAATTTATTGTTATTAAAGACAATATCACTCATTGTCCAACATCACCCTTATCGTCTAAAATGGAAACTGTACTTTTATATTAACCTTATTTCTTTTGTCTTAAATGTAAGGAATACGAGAAACGCTCATCACCCATCCCAAAATAGGAATGAATGTTCCCATTGATTATACCGTTTTTATAGTTGGGATGCAAACGATAAGTCGTGAATAGGAGATGTAAAATAACAGATGGATATCGCAACGATTTTAGGCATTATTATCGGGCTCGCCGCATTAATCGGCGGATTTATATGGGAGGGCGGGGAACTCGCGGGATTAATGCAAATTGCGGCTGCCGTGATTGTATTCGGCGGGACCCTGGCTGCGGTCATGGTGAGTTACCCCCTGGCCAAACTAAAAACCGTTCCCAAGGCATTAGCCTTGGCTTTTACCAACGGGCAGCAAAAAAGTGATGAATTGATCGAGGAAATCGTAAGCATGTCGATGATAGCGCGGCGTGAAGGGGTCTTGGCGCTTGAAAGACGGGCCTCAGAGCATGAAGATCCTTTTTTAAGGGAAGGTATCCAACTCGTCGTTGACGGTACGGAGCAAAGCATGGTCAAGCAGATCATGGATTTGGAAATCGACGCCATTCAAAATAAGTATGATAACCATGCCAAAATATTCGAATCAGCCGGTGGATACGCCCCAACCATGGGGATTATCGGAACGGTCATGGGTCTTATTCATGTACTTGGCAGTCTCACCGAGCCGACCTCACTGGGGCCTTCCATCGCGCTCGCCTTTACGGCAACTCTTTATGGAGTCGCCAGCGCCAACCTTCTCTTCCTTCCGATTGCCTCCAAAATCAAGGCGCGCGGTGAAGAGGAAATCGGCCGAATGGAAATGATGCTGGAGGGAATTCTCTCCCTTCAGAACGGCGACCATCCGCTGCTCGTACGGCGCAAGCTGGAATCGTTCACGGCCGAAACGCGGCGGGACTTGCCCGCATCCCAGGAGAATGAGAGCCTATGAGCCGGAGAAACAGACCCCAAGACGAGGGGCAACGTTCCCGCCAGCGTAAGAGTAGCCATGACATGAAAGACCGGTGGTTGATCACCTATGCCGATTTAATAACGCTGTTACTCATTTTCTTCGTGGTGATGTTCGCCATGAGCCGCCTGGACGTGGAAAAATACGAAGTCGTCACCCAGTCGCTCCAGCTTACATTCAAAAGCGGGGACTCCTTGCTGGAAAAAGGGAACGGTATTCTGGGCAGCGGTGACCGCTACATTGCCAAGAACCCTCCTTCGTCCACAACCGACAAAGACGGAAAGCAGACGGGGCAGAACGGGACGGCTGCACCCAACGGCACAAACCAGCCGGGCCAATCCGGCGGCGACACCTCGCAAAAGCCAATGACCGAACGCGAGCTGGCTTTCCGCCAACAAGAAGAAGAGCTGCAAACCCTCATGAACCGGATCGAGTCTTATATCAAGGACAACCAGCTTGAGGACCAGATCAAGGTTGCGGATCTGCCCAAAGGCATTTCGATTACGCTGAGCGACCGCTTCCTGTTCGATGCCGGCAAAGCCGATCTGAAATCCGGCTCCGCCAAAACATTGGCCAAGCTGGCCAGCCTGTTCTCGCAGCTCAATACCGTCGTCAGCATAGAAGGGCATACGGACAACCTCCCGATCGTCCGCGCCTCCGAGTTCAAGGATAATTGGGAGCTGTCGGGCGCACGCGCCTTATCCGTCCTGCGCTTTTTCCTCGATAAGGAAAAGCTCGACCCGGAAGGCTTCCAATACGCCGGCTACGCCGACCCCCGCCCCGCCGCCGACAAC
>DJTQ01000234.1 GCA_002439285.1 Paenibacillaceae bacterium UBA6304 | reverse complement strand
CCATGATGCCTCAGATCAATTGCTTGTCCGCTGGATGCAAATGGGGGTGTTCTTTCCATATTGCCGAAGCCACTCTTCTATCGGAACCGTACGTCAAGAGCCTTGGTCCTTCGGGGAGAAAGCCGAAGGCATTATCCGCGATTATATCGGACTGCGTTACCGCTGGATGCCGTATATGTATAATCTATTTGAAGATGCAACGCGGACGGGGCTTCCGATCCTGCGCCCGTTGATCCTTGAGTATCCGCATGACCCGAACGTTACGAATCTCAGCGATCAGTTCCTGCTTGGAGAAGATGTCATGGTAGCTCCTGTATATCGTCCGGATACGGATCATCGTGCGGTGTATCTGCCGGAAGGTTCATGGATGGATTATTGGTCCGGAGAAGTAATTGAGGGAGGCCGGTTTATACTGGCACACGCACCGCTCGAGGTTCTGCCGATTTATGTGAAATCAGGTGCCGTGATTGCTGAAGGGCCTTTGAAGAAATTTGCGGATGAAAAGGTGAGGGGAGCGCTCCAATTCAGCTTCTATGGAGCGGGTAGCGAAGCCGGCATGAAGTCAAACATCACGCTGTATGAAGATGATGGAACTAGCTATGCTTACACAAAGGGGAACTGCTCTGAGTTGTCCGTGGAAGCTCTAGGTCAGGGAGATGCGGTAATGCTGACCTGGAAATATGAAGGGGAGTTCCGGGAGGATCGCAGTCATCTTGTATTTGCCTTCCGTAATCCGGGCTTTACGCCGAAGACCGTGGAAGGCCTGAATCGAATTTCAGCGATGGCTATGTCCCAAGGGGCTGAGGGGTGGATGTTCGACGAAACCTGCGGCGATTTGATCATTCAGGTTGCCGATTGTGCAGATACAGATGAAGGGCGTTTGACCATCCTCCTTTAAATAGAAGAAAAAAACGTTAAGGCAGTATTTTAAAGATATGCGTTTTTAATTAGGATTTCGGCCTCTTTGGGGACTCGGGATCCTTTTTTGTCATTTAAAGGTGGATATTCGGTGTAACGTCAGCATGGGAGGATGATATGTTTGTTGAAAAATGTCGTATGTTAGCGTTTTGTGAGAATGCTTAATTATGATCAAAGATGAATAAAAAGGAGGAGAGCAATGTAAGATGAGGGGAAAATTGCTGAAGAAATTGTCAATTATTATGGCTGTGGTACTTGTAACAGGTACGATGCTGGCTTCCTTTGCATGGTTGCAGGGCGGAGTCAAAGCAGCAGGCTCAGGTTCGGGTGCGGCAGATGATCCGTATATTATTACGACGGCAAACGAGTTGTCGGGCATGGTCGATGATCTAAATGCTTACTATAAACTCGGCAAAGATATCGATCTGAGCGGAATTCCGAATTGGAAACCGGTCGGTTACCTGGACAGCCCGTTTACGGGAGGGTTCGATGGGGCCGGGTATACGATCACCGGGTTGAAGATTAACCGGCCCGGCGAATTATACGTAGGTTTCTTCGGTCTTATCGACAGCGGAAGCAAAATTACTAATGTAAGATTGCGGAATGTAAACGTGACAGGATCGGATTGGGTTGGCGGTCTCGCCGGGCAAAGCCGGGGGGATATCAGCAATAGTTATGCCGAAGGTACTGTAACCGGAGCACAGCATGTCGGAGGCCTGATCGGGGATGTGGACGGGGGCACCGTGAATACCAGCTACGCAAGCGGTAGTGTATCGGGGCAAAGTGGCGTCGGCGGATTAGCGGGAACGACCAATTCAGGAAAAATCCAAAATAGCTATGCCGATAACAGCGTGACAGGGAGCAGCCATGTCGGCGGTCTCATCGGAACGAACGGGGGACAGATCAAAAACAGCCTTGCCGTCGGCAGGGTGACCGGTACAAGCGATGTTGGCGGTTTGGTCGGAAAGAGCAATTATTCAAGCATTCAAAACAGCATTTATGACCAGGAAACGACCGGACAAAGCGACAACAATAACAAAGGGATGCCGTTGACTACGGCGCAAATGAAGGATCCTTCCTTTGTTAAGATTTTTTATTGGGATTACGACACCGTCTGGTTCATCGGGGTTAACAATTATCCAAAGCTGCGTGTTTTTCAGACGAGTTATACATTGACGTATGACGGCAACGGTAACACGGCAGGTACGGCGCCGGCCGGTGTAGGCAATCCTGAGGGAGTTGCCGTGCCGATTCCGGGCAATCCCGGTAATCTGATGCGAGATGGGTATATGTTTGTTGGATGGAATACGAAACCGGACGGAAGCGGGACGAAGTATGACGAAGGGGATAACTTTGTCATGGGTGCTTCCAACACTACTTTATATTCGCAATGGACTGATGCCATGGCGGGTACGGGTACGGTAGATGATCCGTACATTGTAACGACGGCTACACAGCTCGATGCAATGCGGGTGAATACGAGAGCTTTTTATAAACTTGGGAATGACATCGATTTAGGGGCATATACGGATCACTGGAAACCAATCGGGGTACCGGGGATGTACAAGGATTTCACCGGGGGCCTCAATGGAAACGGATATGTGATCAGCGGGGTAAAAGTTAATTCTAGCGCCAATTATGCCGGATTGTTCGGTATTCTCGGTCCAGACGGCCAGATCAGTAACGTCCGTGTGAAGGATGTACAAGTCCAAGGAATCCAATACGTTGGCGGCCTGGTCGGAATAAATCACGGCACAATTACAAACAGCAGCGTAGAAGGCACCGTGTCGGGAACCGGCAATTACGTAGGCGGATTGGTCGGGTCGAATAACCGAGCTACCATAAGCACCAGTTACGCCAGCGGAACCGTGAGCGGAGGCACCTATGTCGGCGGGCTGGTGGGAGACAGCGAGGGATATTGGCCTGATTATTCCTACATCAAAAACAGCTACGCGATGGCCAACGTGACGGGGACGGGGGATTACGTCGGCGGTTTGGCAGGAAGAAGCACAGGGGAGGTCGTCAACACCTATGCAGTCGGCCAAGTGACAGGAAATGGCTCGCATGTGGACGGTCTGCTGGGCAAAAACCAATACATGCTGGCTCAAAGCGTGTATAACGTGGAAGTCGCCGGACCCGGTCCATTCGCGCAAGTAGGCCAGCCGACGACGACGGCAAAGATGATGGAAAAGTCCACCTACTACGGCTGGGATTTTGCAGGCATTTGGTCGATCGATGAAGGACACAATTACCCGTTGCTACGTGCGTTCCAAGCGCCATCCAGCGTTACTTATGACGGTAACGGCAGCCTGGAAGGCACGGTACCTACGGACAGCAACCGTTATCCGGAAGGAAGTTCGGTTACCGTAGCAGGTAATTCCGGCAATTTGAAGCTTAGCGGATATGTCTTTAAGGGTTGGAATACGAAGGCGGACGGCAGCGGACAAGCCTATACGGAAGGAAGCCAATTCAGCATGGGGCCGGTTGACGTTATATTATACGCCCAGTGGAGCGAGCTTACGTACAACGTTGCAACCTTGGGAGACCAGGATTTGACGGAACTGAAGGCGGATTATTTGCCGGGCACGCAAGAAACGAAAACCGTTACCGTTACCCGGACAGGCACCGGGGACTTGACCCAATTAGCAGTGAGCCTCACCGGTACGGATGACGATAAATTCGTGATTACGGCTCCGGTATCCACCACCCTGGATGAAGGTACGCCTGCAACCACGTTTACCGTAAAAGCGAAAGACAATTTGCCTCCGGGAACCTATAGTGCGACGGTTACGGTCTCGGCGAATAATATGACCGATGTAACCTTTACGGTGAAGCAGACAGTCAAGATTAAGCCGATATTGAAAGGCGATGCCAATGGTGATGGACTGGTTACTCCGGCGGACGCCCTGATGATTACGCAATATATGAAGGGCAAGATTACTTTGACGGAGGATCAATTCAAAGCACTGGATATGGACGACAATCAGGTGCTGAATAATGTGGATGTACAGATGATTATGGCGATTTACTTGGGAGGGGCTGGCAAATGATGCATCGTATCCATGGTAAGGCTAACTACTTCAGACAAACATTCATGATGTTCATGGTATTGTGTTTGCTTCTGATTCCCTTCAGTTCCATTGTTCAAGCCAATGCGGGCAATCCGGTATCGGTTGAGGTTGGCGACGTCTCGGGAGCTCCGGGAGATACCGTGGATGTCCCGGTTACAATCGATCCGGGAGACGACTTTGTTTTAGGATATGATTTGAATCTGACTTACGATATGAATATCCTTGAACTGAATCCGCAGAATGCGGTGACAAATGAATTAGAAGCTCAATCTTTTCAGGTGTTCAACAATATGGATGGAACACTCAGGGTATTCGGGCAGTACTTTGGTGAGAGTTGGTCTGTCCTTGAAGGAAGACAAGAGGTCTTTGTTATTCATTTTAAAATAAAGGAAAATGCACCGTTTGGTGAATCAACTGTGGGTGTCGCTTCCGGAACTTATACGGATAATGATGCATTTTGGACCGATATTACACAATATAATTCCGGTACGGTAACGGTGGCTTCAACTCCTACAGTTAAAGTCGGCATCGGAACCGCATCCGGAGTTCCAGGAGAGACGGTAGATGTGCCGGTCTCCATCCTGGAGTCATCGGGGGCAGCGGGAGCTTACGGCATGCAGCTGGATTTTGATCCGGACGCACTTGAAGTGGTGAACGTGACGGGAGAAACCGGTGATCATTTCATGTTCGAGCAGGACAATGTGGAAGGCTGGGTGAAGGTTGCTTGGGTGGATCCCGAAGGCGGAGATCACGGACTTGAAACAGGAGATGCCCTGTTTAAAGTAACTTTCAAGATTAAAGAGGATGCGTTAATAGGTGACAAGGCGGTTACTGTGAGTAATCAGACTGACCCGGATCATCTAACCTTTACGGATATCCATTTAGCAGAGATGGAAAAGACCGTGATGGACGGCAAGGTGACCGTCAATGAGCCGGTAAATGCAGAGGCTCCCGTCATTTTGGCACAGCCGGAAGACCGGATCGTGGACGTGGGCGGCATAGCCGACCTGAGCGTGACGGCAACGGCCAACGGCACGTTGAGCTACCAATGGTACAGCAATACTTCAAAGAGCACGGTAGATGGTACACTGCTGACAGGCGCGACGAACGCTACGTTCAGCGCACCTACGGATACGGCGGGCACGACGTACTACTATGTTGTGGTAACCAACAATGATGACAGCGTGACCGGCTTGAAGACGGCAACCGTAACGAGTTCCGTCGTGAAAGTGACGGTAAATGAACTGACGAATGCGGAACCCCCTGTAATTTCGGCTCAGCCGCAGGAACGGACCGTAAGCATAGACGGCGTGGCTGATCTGAGCGTAACCGCAACGGCCAGTGGCGCGTTGAGCTATCAATGGTACAGCAATACTTCAAAGAGCACGGTAGAGGGTACGCTGCTGACAGGCGCGACGGACGCTACGTTCACCGCACCGACGGGTACGGCGGGCACGAAGTACTATTATGTTGTGGTAACTAACAACGATGATAGTGTGACCGGCGTGAAGACGGCAACAGTAACAAGCTCCGTGGCGAAAGTGACGGTAAATGAACTGACGAATGCGGAAGTCCCTGTAATTTCGGCCCAGCCGCAAGAGCGGACTGTGGACCTGGGCGGCATAGCCGACCTGAGCGTAATCGCAACGGCCAACGGTAACCTGAGCTACCAATGGTACAGTAATACGACGAACAGTACGGTAGAAGGTACGCCAATGATCGACGCAACGAACGCGACGTTCTCCGCACCTACGGGTACGGCGGGAACGAAGTACTACTATGTTGTTGTGACCAACACCGATGACAGCAAGACTGGCGCGAAGACGGCAACCGTAACGAGTTCCGTCGCGCAAGTGACGGTAAATGAACTGACGAATGCGGAAGCCCCTGAGATTTTGGCCCAGCCGCAGGACCGGACAGTGAGCGTAGGCGGGGTTGCCGACCTGAGCGTAACTGCATCGGCCAGCGGTAACCTGAGTTACCAATGGTACAGCAATACGACGAGCAGCACGGTAGAAGGTACGCCGCTGTTGAGTGCGACGAGCGCAACGTACTCCGCTCCGACGGATACTGTCGGTACTACGTATTACTATGTCGTAGTGACCAACACGAATGACAGTGTGACCGGCGTGAAGACCGCAACAGTAACAAGTTCGGTCGCGCAAGTGACAGTAAATACACTGACGAACGCGGAAGTTCCTGCGATTTCGGCTCAGCCGGAACACCGGACGGTGAACGTAGGCGGGGCGGCTGAGCTGAGCGTGACCGCAACGGCCAGCGGTATGTTGAGCTATCAATGGTATAACAATGCGACCAACAGTACGACAGGCGGTACGCCGCTGGATGGCGCCACGAACGCCACGTTCTCCGCACCGACAGGAACGGCGGGCACGACGTACTACTATGTCGTAGTGACCAACATCGATGACAGCATGACCGGCGAGAAGACGGCTTCGGCGACGAGTAACATCGCCAAGGTGTCCGTAGTGCAACCTGATCTTGAAACGCCCGAAACTCCTGAAACTCCTGGAACGGGCGGAACAGGTGGTACAGGTAGTACAGGCGGAACAACGCCACCTTCCGTGCCGGCTCCGGTTCAACCCGCAACCCCGAACACAAACGTAGAAGTATGGGTGAATGGCAAAGCCGAGAGTGCGGGTACAGCTGTGACAACTCAGGAAGGCGATAAGAAAGTGCTTACCGTGATTGTCGATCGAAAAAAACTGGAAGAAAAGTTGGCTAAGGAAGGAAACGGCGCGATCGTTACCATCCCAATCGAAGGAGAAGCCAATATTGCGGTTGGCGAGTTGAATGGTCAAATCGTTAAAAACATGGAAAATCAGCAGGCAACTCTCGTCATCCGGACGAAAGACGCCTCCTATACCTTGCCGGCTTCTCAAATCAATATCGATGCCGTCTCTGAACAGATCGGCAGCGAGGTTTCTTTGCAAGATATCAAAGTGCAGGTGAAGATTGCTGAACCTACCGCAGATACGATTAAGCTGGTACAGTCGGCATCCGAGCAAGGAGCCTTTGACCTGGTCGTGGCTCCCGTCGAATTCACCATCACGGGTTCGTATGGCGGAAAGACGATTGATGTAGCCAAGTTTAATGCGTATGTGGAACGGACCATAGCCCTTCCTGAAGGGGTGGATCCTTCGAAGGTGACTACCGCGGTAGTTATTGATCCGGATGGTACAGTACGCCATGTACCTACGCAAGTTACCGTTGATGGCGGCAAATATTTCGCTAAGATCAACAGCTTGACGAACAGCACATACTCTGTCGTCTGGCATCCGATTACCTTTAATGACGTTGAGCATCACTGGGCCAAAGAGGCCGTCAACGACATGGGCTCCCGGATGGTCATTAGCGGAGTCGGCAATGGAGAGTTTGCCCCCGATAAAGAGATTACTCGCGCAGAGTTTGCAGCAATTATCGTTCGTGGGCTCGGATTAAAACCGGAGAACAGTACCGTTTCATTCTCCGATGTGAAGTCGACGGATTGGTACAACAGTTTTGTTGGCACCGCACAATCTTACAATCTGATTAACGGTTTCGAGGACGGAACCTTCCGTCCGACGGAGAAGATTACCCGGGAACAAGCGATGGTGATTTTGGCCAAAGCAATCAAGCTTACGGGTCTGGACTCCAGCCTTCAGGCTGCCAATGGCAAGGCATTGCTGGTTTCCTTTAAGGATGCAAGCCGGATATCCACTTGGGCTGAGGCAAGCATTGTTGACTGCTTGCAGGCGGGAATCGCTTCGGGACGGAGTGATCAGCAACTCGATCCTAAAGCTCCTGTTTCCAGAGCCGAAGTTGCAGCTATGGTACAACGGCTGTTACAAAAATCCGGTCTCATTTAAAGAGTCCAAAAGTTGAACTAAGCTGCCGCAGGCAGCAAAAAAGCATCGGCCATTTTGGTCGGTGCTTTTTTATTTCACTCTGGAGAATGAGAATTTAACGTGATCGGCTTGGTGAGATAGCGTATCGGAAATGGCGGAATTCATGAATAATTTTCCTATTTCTACAAACACTGTGGAAAATAAAGGGGGCGATTATTCATGTGTCAGCGTTTTTCCATGACGGCGGATCTGCCGGAGGTGCAGAAGCATTTTCAAGTCGAACGGGTGATGTACTACTATAAGAACCGCTATAATGTGAGCCCTACACAGCATACGCATGTCGTATTGCAGCAGAACGGGGAGCGAGTCCTGGACGAGTTCCGGTGGGGATTCGTTCCTTATTGGGGCAAAGATGCGGTCAATGCGGATCTTCGGAAGGTTCATGAGAATCCGACCTATCGCAAATTGGTGGATAAGCAGCGATGCGTCGTCCCGTGCAACGGCTTTTACTATTGGAAGCAGGAAGGCAAGAAGTCGTACCCGGTACGCGTTGTCATGAAAGACCGCAGCATGTTCGGGGTCGCCGGCTTGTACGAAATTTGGCGGGATATGCGCGGAGAGCCGGTGCGCACCTTCACCTTGGTTATGACGGAAGCCAATCCGCTGATCGGTGAATTCGAGAGCCGGATGCCGGCGATTCTATCGCCGGAAGACGTGACCCGCTGGCTTGACGAGGAGACCCAAGATCTCCATGCGCTGAATCCGATTCTGCGGCCCCATGCATCCGCAGAAATGCATGCCTATGCGGTCACACCGCTGATCGACAATAACCGGTACGACACGGAAGAATGCATTCGGGAAATGGACCTGGAGCGGGCTTGGGTGAAGCGTTGATTGGTTGCAATATTTCAAAGAGAAGAAAGGGGGTGTCCCGAAAGTCATCGTAGATGACTAACGGACACCCCTTTTTCTCATGACCAAGCTCACTTTCGCCATGTCGCTCCTCCCTAGGCTCGGTCACCAGACCGCTCTATGAAAATTAACTGGAAAACCTACAGTTATTTCGCGCAGTAGGCCAGGTCTGGACAAACTAACTGGAAAACCTACAGCTAATTTAGGCACTTGTAGCGAAAAGAGCGGAAAGGTTAAGAATTAACTGTAGGAAATGCAGTTAATTCTCCAGAACGACTAGATTCACGGTAATTAACTGTAGGAAATGCAGTTAATTACCCCCAACAACCGTCACTCCTATCGATCCGAGTGGTGAATGCATGAAGTTACTGGTTCTGATGATTTCTGGTTACTGGTTACTGGTTACTGGAAAGTTTGCTTCATGTGCGCCTGTTTCGTGACTAGTTAGTTAAAGTAATGATGTCTTAAATCGTGTGCCTTAGCCGGAACGCTTAGGGGAGAGCTCCTCTACTAGGCCAAATTTCTAGAGAGCAAGGATGTCCCAAAAGTCATTGTAGATGACTGAGGGACCCCCCTTCCTTATGAAAGAAAGACACCAGCAACCCTCCCACCACATCTATAGAAATGCTTTTCCTAGTGAATTGGATAGCGAAGTAAAGTGTCAAAGCCATATTGACTTTTATGAGCAGAAATAGATACGATGAACTGGTTGTCATTTTGCTGAAGAAAGGAATAGGTTCAAAATGAAGAAGAGAATGGCGGATATCGCATTCATTATATTGGGGGCTTTCTTGTTCGCACTGGCCGTCAACCTGTTTATCATACCGAATGAGTTCGGGGAAGGAGGCGTTACAGGGGTCACGATTATTCTGTATTACCTGTTCCAGTGGTCGCCTTCCATCGTCAATATTGTGCTAAATGGCCTGCTGCTGATTGTGGGATACAAATTCCTGGATCGGCAAACGACGATTTATACGGTAATTGCCGTAGCGTTCAACTCGTTGTTCCTTCATATCACGGAAAGCTGGAGGATCGATTCGCATGAGCCGATGATCAATGCCATTTTTGCCGGCGTGATGGTCGGGGTCGGGATCGGCCTGATCGTGCGGGTCGGGGGAACGACGGCGGGAACGGTGATCTTGGCCCGGATCGCGAATAAATATCTCGATTGGAAAATCAGCTACGCGCTTTTGTTTTTTGATTTGATTGTAGCTTTTTCCTCCTATTTCATTATTGGCGCGGAGAAGCTGATGTTGACGATCCTCATTTTGTATATAGGTACGAAGGTGATGGACTTCATGATCGAAGGGCTGAATTCCAAGAAAGCGGTCACGATCATTTCGGAGCAGCAGGACCGGATCGCAGAGGAGGTTATTACCAAGATGGATCGCGGCGTTACGGTGCTGTCGGGCCACGGGTACTATACGAAGAATCCGAAGGAAGTGCTATACATCGTCATCAGCAAGCAAGAGGTTTCCATGTTGAAGAAGATTGTCCGCGCCATTGATCAGACCGCTTTTCTCACCATTCACGATGTACGGGATGTGTTCGGGGAAGGATTTTTGGATATTGCGAAGTAGATGGCTAAGGGTCCGGTTGCAACCGGATTATTTTTTTGCTTTATATTTTTTGGCCGGTGACATGCGAATCTGTTTTTGAATGATTTATTATCTGGTAAAATAATACTCTGACAGGCTATCATCTATTATGTAAGAGGGAGAAGTGCCGAAATGTTCAAGGGGAAGCGCTTTACGATTCGTTCCAAAATCATCGCCGGTTATATGATCGTGGTGATTTGCTTGGGGTTCTCTATTTTTGCGTTAAATAGCAGGATAAATTCTCTGGAAAAAGAGATTCATTTTATCACAGACCATGATATCGAAGTTCATAATTTATCGAATAAAATCGAAAGCACGTATTTGGATATGGTAGCGAGGCATCGGGGCTATATGATTTCCGGCAATGAAACCTATCTGAATCAATATGCCCAAGACAAGGTTGAGTGGCAAGAGGAGTATAGGGAATTGTATGAACTGGTTGCCGACAATCCCAGCCAGCAAAAGAATCTGGATGAGATCAAGGCAAGTGTCGAGGAATGGATCAATACCATGGGCGACCCGTCCATTCAACTGAAGATAGAGGGTAGAACACAAGATATCCTATCTACTTATAGTGCCAATGTGGGAGAAAATGTCCTGAATTTGCTGCGTTCGCAGACAGAGGATTTTCGCAACACGGAAAGAGAGTTGACGGAACAGCGTATCTCCGAACTCGATGAAAGTAATACCGATTTGAGAATGGGCCTTATTCTGATATTTATTTTAGTAGGGCTGATTTCCGTTCTGCTTGCCTTTTTCATTTCCGGTTCGATCGTCAAAACGATCAAGCAAGTTATACAAGCGATCTCGGATATCGCTTCCGAGGAAGGCAAAGCGCAGGCGAAGCGAATTGAAGTCGCTAGCCACGATGAGCTCGGGGATTTGGGAGCAACGACCAACTCCCTGCTGGAAAGTTACGACAGGCAATCCTGGTTGCAGACGAGCATTAGCAGGATCGCAACGGCAAACCAGGGTTTCACCGACATTGCCGAACTGGGGGAAGCCGTTATTAAGACCGTGGCCCATTTACTGGATGCGGCCTATGGCGTGTTTTACCTCCGGACAGGCGATAGATTGGTAAAGAAGGCATCATTTGCTGCTATGGAAGGCGATCCGGGCACAGCCAGTATCCTCATGGGTGAGGGCCTTGTAGGTCAATGCGCAAGGGACAAGCGGGTTTTCATCGTCGATCCATTGCAGGATAGCCATGTGAGAATCGCCACTGCGCTTGGAGAATCCCGGCCCCGCAGCATTTTGATCTTCCCGGTGGAGTATGAAGGCAAGGTTCAAGGGGTTATCGAGCTCGCTTCTTTACATACATTTACGCCTTTGCACCAGCGGCTGGTGGAACTCACCAGTGAAACGGTAGGGATCGCTATCAATAATGTCCTCTCCCAAATGGAAGTCAATCGCTTGCTGATAGAGTCGCAGGCTTTGACCGAGGAATTGCAAGTACAGACCGAAGAGCTGGAGCAAAGCAACTTGGAGGTAGAGAAGCGTTCTGAGCTGCTCGAAGGTCATATGCGCAAGCTCGAGGAAATCAACGGGCAAGTGGAGCATCAAAACACCATGCTTGCCAAACAGGCCGAGGATCTGAAGGCCGCTTCGAAATACAAATCCGAATTCCTGGCCAATATGTCGCATGAATTGCGGACTCCGCTGAATAGCATGCTGATTCTGTCCCAGCTTCTGGCCGATAACAAGGAGGGGAATTTGAATCCGAAGCAGGTGGAATTCGCCCAAACCGTTCATTCCTCCGGCAGCGATTTGCTGCGGCTGATCGATGATATCCTCGATTTATCGAAAGTGGAAGCCGGTCATATGACCATCGAAATGTCTTCCGTTTATCTGGAAGAGGTCAAGGATAATCTGTGGCGCAGCTTTGAGCCGCTTGCTGCAGAGAAAGGGATTGACTATCGGGTTCGGCTGGCGGGTCCACTGCCTGAAACCATTAACACGGACGGACACCGGCTGCAGCAAATTTTGAAAAACCTGTTATCCAACGCTTTCAAATTTACCACTCAAGGTAAGATTGAATTATTAATATACCGGCCTGACAATAACCCGAGTGCGATCGCATTTGCGGTAAAGGATACGGGGATCGGGATTGCGACGGACAAAATGGATATCGTATTTGAAGCGTTCCAGCAGGCCGACGGTTCCACGAGCCGCAAGTACGGCGGAACGGGCCTGGGACTGACGATCAGCCGGGAACTGGCTGTGCTGATCGGCGGATATATTGAAATCGAAAGCAAGGAAGGCGAAGGCAGTACCTTTACGCTGGTTGTACCGGAGTATGAGCAGAAGTTGTTCGAACCGGCATATGCGCATACGGCAGCCTCGTTTGAGGACTATGTTTCAGGGACAAAGGTGGACCGGACTTCGGCCGGTGAATTTTTGAGGCCGCGAATCGAGTGGAACGATCCGGACTTGCTGAATGACCCGGAAGTGGAGGACGATCGCTATGAGCTGAAACCGGGAGACCGGACTCTGCTTATTATCGAAGACGATCTTCATTTTGCCAAGGCGTTGCTGGAGATGGCGAGGGCGCGTCATTTCAAAGGACTTGTCGCTCTTCAAGGAGACAAGGGGCTCGCCCTGGCCCATGCGTATAAACCGGACGCGATCATTCTGGATATTCAATTGCCTGTGATCGATGGCTGGAGCGTGCTTGAGCATCTCAAGCAGCAACAGGAGCTGAGGCATATCCCGGTCCATATTATATCGGTCATCGATGAACAGCAGCAAGGTTTGACGATGGGGGCAATGGCTTATCTGCAAAAGCCGGTCGATAAACAAAGCGTAGAGGACGTGCTGTCCCGGATCGAGTCCTTTATGGATCGTGATCATAAGAGGCTTCTCATTGTTGAAGATGATATCGTCTTGCAGGGCAGCATGGTCAAGTTGATCGGGCACAATGATGTGGTGATCACCGCCGTGTCCACCGGCGAAGAGGCGCTGCATGAGCTGCAGAAAGAACATTTTGACTGCATGGTACTGGATCTTGGCCTAGCCGATATCTCCAGCTTTGAATTGCTTAACCGCATCCGTGGCGAGGAGTATCTGAAGAACCTGCCTATCATCATTTACACCGGACGCGATCTGGATATGAAGGAAGAAATGGAACTGAAAAGATACGCGGAGAGCATTACTATCAAAAACGTGAAGTCCCAGGAGCGGCTGTTCGCCGAGACCGCCTTGTTCCTGCACCGGGTGGAAGCCGACTTGCCGGAAGACCGCCGCAACATTCTTAAGAAGCTATATACCAATGAAGTAGCTTTTGACGGGAAACGGATTCTGTTGGTCGAAGATGACATCCGCAACACGTTCGCCTTAACGAATGTCCTGGAATCCAATAACTTGCAAGTGTCCTTTGCGGAGAACGGCCGGGAAGCGATAGAGCTTCTAGAGCAAGACAATCATTACGACCTGATCCTGATGGATATCATGATGCCGGAAATGGACGGCTACGAGGCGACGCGGATCATCCGCTCGATGCCGGGTTACGAGAGAATTCCGGTCATTGCCCTCACGGCCAAAGCCATGAAGGAAGACCGCAAACGCTGCCTCGAGGCCGGCGCTTCGGATTATATCAGCAAGCCGATCGATGTAGAGAAGCTGTTGTCGTTGTTGAGAGTGTGGTTATATGCGTGAAGGGGTAAACCGGTTTTAGCTTCATTAGAAGAGACGAATAGCACCATGCAGGCAGAGGCAATATCTCTGCTTGCATGGTGTTTCTGCGTTGTTAAAAGGTAGGCTTTTGGGATTTGAAAAGGATACTATTTTCGAACTGACTGATTTAACAATAATAACATAATGATATTTAACAAATATTTATTGATAATCGATAAATCTTGTGTATAATCAAACTATCAATAACTCAAGTGAGGTGCTCTTTTTGTGAAGCGAGAAACACTCTTTTTAAAGGCCGTTGTAGTTCTAATTGCGCTCCCGATTCTTGCGTTGTGTATATTTGGATTGCCACAGATCATTAATGAAGCGGCAGATTATTTTTCTCCCTATTGGGTGTATCCGGTGTTTATCGTGATCTACGTCTCGGTGATTCCGTTCTTCTTTGCCCTGGTTCAGGCATTTAAGCTGTTAAGTTATATCGACAAGAATCAGGCTTTCTCGGATTTGGCCGTTGGATCTTTAAAGAATATTAAATACAGTGCATTCACCATTAGTATTTTGTTTGCGGCAAGCGAGCCCTTTCTCTATTTGATGGCCGAGAAGGATGATGCCCCGGGGATCATCGTCATCGGGCTTGTCATTATTTTTGCCTCGTTTGTGATTGCGGTCTTTGCGGCGGTGCTTCAGAAACTGCTCAAGAATGCGATCGATATCAAGTCAGAAAATGATTTAACGGTCTGAGGTGGAACTATGGCGATTATAATCAATGTTGACGTGATGCTGGCTAAGCGGAAGATGAGTGTAACGGAGCTGTCGGAGAGGGTCGGAATTACGATGGCGAACCTGTCTATTCTGAAGAACGGCAAGGCCAAGGCGATTCGCTTCTCCACACTGGAAGCGATTTGTCAGGCTTTGGACTGTCAGCCCGGAGATATTCTGGAATACCAAAGTGGGGAATAAATAAATCTTTTTCGTACAAGAGGATGTAAGCTGAGGTGAAGAGATTGACCGGAGAACCAATGATATATCTCGTTTTAACGGATACGGGAACGATGTTCACCCGAATGATTAAGTCCATTACTAGACAACCCTATAATCATGCCTCGATCGCCTTTGATGCCGAATTGACCGAGGTCTATAGTTTTGGGAGAAAGACGGCGAGAAATCCGTTTATTGGAGGATTCGTGAGAGAAGATCTTCGCTCCATCCTGTTTATGCAAGCGGATTGTGCTGTCTATGCTTTAACCGTAACCCCTGATGAGTATAAAAAAATGCATCGATATATCCAGGGAGTCGCCGCCCAAAAAGAACGTTACCGCTATAATTTCATAGGATTATTCGGCGTGATGGTTCAGAGGCCGATTCAGCGAAAGCATGCTTTCTTTTGTTCTCAGTTTGTCGCCTCTGTTCTGAGGGAAGGGAAGGTAATGGATTCCGGCAAAGATCCTTCCCTGGTGGAACCCGGCGAGCTGCCTCATTCCGCAAATTTTCAAATGATGTTTGAAGGAAGGGTAAAGGACTATCGGACAAGTGTTCTGGACGATAGAATCCATGTGACAGCTATATAGAAGATGGCGTCATCCATGGCAGGTTCCAAGAATGCTTAGTCATTATGGCAGCTTTGACCCCTCATTCAATCTAAAAAAGCCGCTCCTTTGGAGCGGTTTTTTTGTTATTTTATCGTGTGCTTCATGATATAATGGGAAATGTCGTATTTTGTCGATTTAATTACATTAAAATCATTTTCTGTATTAAAAAGATAAAGATGAACATCTTCAAGATAAACCAAGGCGAGTCAACTAAGCGATTTGGGGTACATGTATTACAAAGAAATCAGGAAATTAATTACCGGGCCATGAGCGGAGTAGACTTGATCGACGACATTCATCAAAGGTTGCTTATCTTTGAGAGCAGGGTTTGAATTTAAAGGCATCGGGGGGGAATAGATAAGTGTCCAACTTCAGTACAAGGTATCTTGTCACAGCGAATTACTCTAATAATGAAATAAGTGATATAAGATGTTGAGGGTAGTATTGTTGGATGATGAGAAACTCGCGTTGGACTTACTGATCCATTTGATCAGCGATCGTAAGGATCTGGAGGTAGTGGGCGCATACACGAACCCTTTGGAGATGCTGGAGGACGTAACACGGCTCATGCCCGATCTGATATTAATGGACATCGAGATGCCGGGGATGAACGGCCTGGGACTAGCCGTCCGTTTGCTGGAACTGCAGGAAGACATCGAGATCGTATTTGTAACCGCCTACCCTCAGTACGCCGTAGAAGCTTTTCGCGTAAATGCGGTGGACTATTTATTAAAGCCGGTGGACCCTGAATTTCTGAATCATGCACTGGAGAGAGTGTTGAAAAGAAAAATGGGGATTACCGCCGCAAAAGCAGCCAAGGCTGATTCTCGAATTGTATGCTTCGGCGGCTTTGAAATTTTTAAAGCAGGTTATGCGGAACCCATTCGCTTTCCTACTGTGAAGGCAGAAGAACTGTTTGCCTATTTGTTAGTCCACCGGAAGACGAATATATCCAAATGGACACTTTGCGATAATTTATGGCCGGAAGTTACCTCCACGGATAAAGTTGAACATAATTTGCATGTAACCATGCATCGGATGAAGAAAACCCTGCGAGACAGCGGCATTGAAGTGCGTATCTCCTCCCAAAGGGGATTCTATCGAATGGAATGTGATGTAATTTGTGATTACGTTATGTTTGAGCAAGCGGTTGCTCATACGATGTATGCGGAGAATGGGGAGAGTGGGATTAGGGAAGTTTTTAACAAGGCGTATTATCTCTATAAGGGACCGCTTTTCGCAAACAAGGACTACGCTTGGTGCGAGGCGGAGCGTGAGCGAATGTCCCGGTATTTTGCCAGCCTCTCCAAGAGAAAAGCCAAATGGCACTTTGAACAGAGGCGATATCCGCAAGCGGCTGAAGTCCTTCTTACCTTACTCAACCAATTACCCTTTGATGAAGAAGCGCATGAACTCCTTTTAAGAACCTATAAAGATCTACAAGACAGAACAGCATTCTTATCGCATTATGAAAAGATGAAGCATAGTTTTATGGAAGAGCTGGGCGCGGAGCCGCCGGAAGCTTTACAACAAATGCTTGCCGATATACGTAAATAGTGTCACACAAATAAGACCGAAAACATCCCTGATCGATGTCATCGGTCTTTATGTATTGCGGAAATATTAGATCTTAACCTAAAGGAATAACCTTAACAATTTCAAGCAGGGTCGATTCCGCGGTAGCTCCATATTTGGTGATGAGATCTGTTTGCGCATCTGCATCATATTTAACAACGGCGCGGGCGCCTGTGTTGCGTTTCATTTTGTCTTCTTCATTGGGTTGATAATTGAAGAATTCGAATACCGCCAGTTCGCGTTCCTTGATGTTAGTGATGGTTTGATTCTCTGCCGATACGATGATCAGATATTTGCCGTCCTCTGTAATCGAGGGCACTAAGGTCGCCAAGTTGGGGGAACCATCTTCATTGGTCGTTGCGATCGATACGGCACCGGTTCTGTTCTGAACAAAAGCATTGAAATCATCGCCTGTAACCGATGCCTCCTCATAATAATAAGCGGTTGAAGCCTTCGAAATGGAATCCACGCTCGCCTTAACCTCAGCACTTTTGGTGTCTCCATTGGAGCATCCGCCCATTATAGCGGCCACCGCAACGGTACCTAATACGCCTAACATTACTTTCTTGCTCATGTTGATACTCTCCCTAATGAATGTAATAAAGTCTAGGAATCAAGTATAAGAGTTTGCGGCTAACAATTATGTGAAAACAATCACCTACTGTGTATCATTTATTTCATTACTTGTTCAATGGGCTAGGCGTCCGGCACGGCCGATGACCTAGTCGCGCGCGATCCGGGCATCGGCTCACGGGACGTGTTCATCACAGAGCTGAGCTGTAGAGCATACTTCTTGAACTAGGGGCCAGGACGGGCTATGATTACAACAACAATGAGGGGAAATTGGATTTACCCTCTAACGAATCGGGAGGGAACAAGGATGAAATGGCAGGGAAGAAGTTGGGGGACGCTGGGCGACAGTATCACTGAAGCTAACGGTTATCAACCGCTGGTAGGCAACGCCTTGGGATTGGCCGTGGTGCATAATTACGGCCGTAGCGGATGTCCCATGACCGCTGGCGGGGCCACGGATGGGGGCGCTACCGTGAATGTCGGTCGAGAAATGGATGCAGGATTGGACTGCGTCACCATCTTTGCCGGCACCAATGACTACCGGCTGGATAAACCGCTCGGCGACCGCGGGAAGAAGGATCCGCTGACGTTCGTCGGCGCTTATATGACACTGATTGAACATATTTTGTCCGAGAATTCCGCCTGCCGATTGAACTTATGGACTCCGCTGCAACGCGACAAAGACGGTTACGATATCGATCGTCTCAATGAAGCGGGCCATCGCCTGGGCGACTATGCGGAGGCGGTGCGGTACTTGGGCCAGCGTTACGCATTGCCGGTATTGGATTTATATGCGGAGAGCGGGTTGAACAAGCTAACGCTTCCGTTCTTCACCGAGGATGGCCTTCATCCGAATCAGCGGGGACATGCGCGGATCGCATCGATGGCCATTTCCTTTCTGGAGCGTCTATAGAACGCTGCGGGGGGTCTCTTTTAGACATGATTTTTCTATGTTTTTTAGAGCACCCACCGGGTGCTCTTTTTAGCTTTTATATAGCTGCCTATTTTCAATGATAAAAAATCTCCGCTTACATCCGCTCGAGAAATTACTTTAAAATACGTGCCGAAGACTTATTGTATGGCGAGCTTTCCGCTGCCCTGGATATTCCGAAAGAGGATATACAGGACTATATTGGGACGAGAGTGGAACGAGTAAAACATTGATGGCCAGAAATGCAAGTATCGATTTGAACGTTAGCCTAAGTTTGAATTCGGGACAGCGATAGACTTGAGTTTGAAGGGTTATAATGCTAACCCGGTAGTTAGTTGTGATGAAAAGAGGTGTCCCAAAAAGGCATCTTGGCTGACTGCGGGACATCCCTTTGTCCTGACCAGGCTCATTTTCACCATATCGCTATTCTCCCTGGGCTCACCAGGCCGCTCTATGAAGATTAACTGGAAAACCTACAGTTATTTCGTGCGGTAGGCCGGGTCTGGACCAAACTAACTGGAAAACCTACAGTTAATCTAGGCGCCTGGAGCGAAAAAGGCGGAAAGGACTAGAATTAACTGTAGAAAATACAGCTAATTATCCAGAACGGCTGGGTTCACGGTAATTAACTGTAGGAAATACAGCTAATTTGCTCCCAACAGTCACTCTTATACGATCCCAGCAGTGAATGAGTGAAGTTACTGGTTGATTAATGGAAGTTTGCTTAATGTGCGCCTGTTTCGTGAATAGTTAGTCAAAGTAATTAAGTCTAAATCGTATATGTTAGTCGGAAGTCCTCTAATGGGCCAAACTTCTTAGAGAGCGAGGGGGTGTCTCAAAAGTCATCTACGATGATGACTTTTGGACACCCTCTTTTTGTTAATGTTTATGTGAAAGTAGCGGATTGTTTATTTTCATAATAATTTTTATTATTCTGTTATTTGAATACATTGACATTAATAATAACAAATAATAAAGTGTGAATATTAAAATAAAGAATTTTAGCTAACTGGCCTCTTTTCTACATGTAACCGCTTTATTATTAATTATATGAAAATAGTAGATTATCACATTTAAAGGGGGTGGTTCTACCGAATAACACCATTTGCTGAATATGTCTTGAGCTCGAACATGCAATGAAGTCTCGTTCCTGACACAGCCCCATTCTCCGTATGCCTTGTGATGTAGTCGCCTCACACCTCACGCCTCACTATCTCGCTATTTCGCTATCTCAATATCCCGCAAGATGTTTTCAAGACTTCCTTTCTTTCTTTCATTTTTTTGAGACCGTGCAGCCAGTTCTTTCTTTGGGGGGATTTTACGAAGTATTAACTCAAATTTTAAATATCCGAACGGGAGGTCCAATAATGAAAAAGATATTATCCTGTATTCTCATCTTTGGAATGCTATTTAGCGTGATGCCGTCCATGACCGTAAAGGCAGCGGCAAACCTGGCTCTAAACAAAGCCGCAACGGCAAGCTCGGTAGAGGATGATGATAAAACCCCGGCTATGGCGTTTGACGGAAATGCTTCGACGAGATGGTCGTCCCATTATTCCGATCCGCAATGGATTAGCGTCGATCTTGGCGAAGTTACCGAGATCGGAGGCGTTTTACTAAATTGGGAGGCGGCTTATGCCAAGTCATATCAGATTCAAACTTCGATAGATCAGAATCAATGGGACACGGTATACACCACGACGTCGGGTGACGGCGGTGTCGATTCGATTTCTTTTGAGAAGAAGGCGGCCAGATACGTAAGAATGTACGGTACGGAAAGGGGAACTTCATGGGGTTATTCCTTGTGGGATTTTCAAGTATATGCAGAAGGCAGTGGGCCGGAAATTCCGGAGAATGATATCGTGTCCGGCACGGTCTATGAGCTTACAGCCCTTCATAGCGGTAAAAACCTGGAGGTGGCCGAGGGGGCTGCCAACGATGGAGCAAATGTGCATCAATGGACCGATAATGACCAGCCCCGGCAACAGTGGAAGGTCATCGAAGTCGGAGACGGATATTATAAGCTAATCTCCCAAGCGAGCGGCAAGGCTCTGGAAGTAGCAGGATCGCAGAAAGGTGACGGGGCCAATGTACAGCAATGGAGCGACAACGGCGGGTCGAATCAGAAGTGGAAAATAACGGACGCCGGCGGCGGAAATTATAAGCTGATCGTGCAATCCAGCGGCAAAGCACTGGATGTCATCGGAGGCTATACCCATGATGGAGCGAATGTCCAACAATGGACCGATAACGGGAACCCCCAGCAGAAGTGGCGGTTTACGCCGGTTACGCCGACCGCGCCGGATACTGCGGCACCTACCGCACCTGCGAATCTCTCAAGCTCAGCTAAGACCGATACGACAGTGAGTCTTACTTGGACGGCTTCTACGGACGATGTAGGAGTGGCTGGTTATGATATTTTTCGCGGGACGATTTTAGCGGGTTCGAGTACAACTACAAGTTATACAGTTACAGAACTGGCGGCGAATACGGCATATAGCTTTACGGTAAAAGCGAGGGATGCCGCAGGGAATGTATCCGCCGCAAGCGATTCATTAACGATTACAACGAATCCAACCTCGTCCAACAACGCCGGATTCTACATTGAAGGCACGACGCTCTATGACGCTAATGGAAATCCTTTTGTAATGAGAGGTGTGAATCATGCGCATACGTGGTATAAAGATCAGCTCTCTGTGGCCATTCCCGCAATAGCCGCCACCGGTGCCAACACTGTAAGAATTGTTCTTTCGGATGGGCAGCAGTGGACCAAGGACAGTCTTTCCGCGATCCAGAGCATCATCACCTTATGCGAACAGAACAAGCTGGTCACGGTGCTTGAAGTCCATGACGGAACGGGTTCGGACAGCCAGACGGTGTTGGACAACATCGCAAATTACTGGATCGAAATGAAAAGTGCACTTATCGGAAAAGAGAAGACGGTCATCCTGAATATCGCCAACGAATGGTTCGGTACTTGGGATGGAGCGGTATGGGCTCAAGGCTACACTACCGTGATTCCGAAACTTCGCAATGCCGGGATTAAGAACACCATTATGGTCGATAGTGCAGGGTGGGGACAATATCCGCAATCGGTGTTCGACTACGGCACTCAGGTTTTCAATTCCGATCCACTTAAGAACACAATGTTTGCGATTCACATGTACGAGTATGCAGGAGGAGATGCCTCCACCGTTAAGAACAATATAGATAACGTTCTGAATAAGAATCTCGCACTTGTCATCGGCGAATTCGGGATTAAACACACGAATGGCGACGTGGATGAAGCGACGATCATGAGCTATAGCGAGGAGAAGAACGTAGGTTATCTCGGATGGTCATGGAAAGGTAACGGCTCAGGGTTGGAGTATCTCGACATGTCGAACGACTGGGCGGGGACCAGCTACACCGAGCAGGGAAATGCCATTATCAATGGCCCGAACGGTATTAAGGCGACTTCGGTAATCAGCTCGGTTTTTAGCGACGGACCCTCCGACAACCAGGCACCGACAACCCCTGCGAACTTGTCAGGCACATCGCCAACCTACTCTACGGTAGCGCTCACCTGGACGGCATCTACTGACAACGTAGGAGTCACCGGTTATAACGTGTACAAAGATGGAGCCTTAGTGGATATTAGCGCCACGACGAATTACACAGTTACAGGTTTGAAAGCGAATACATCCTATGGCTTCACGGTAAAAGCGATCGATGCCGCGGGCAATTCGTCCGAGGCCAGCAACCAGGTAATTGTAACGACCGTCGACAGCAACGACCAGAGTGTTCCCACTGCGCCGGCCGGCTTAACCGCAGTTCCTGCGATCACAACAGCCCATCTGTCATGGACGGCATCCACGGATGATATTGGCGTAGCGGGTTACCAAGTATACAGCAATGAAACTCTAATCGGCACAACGGCCGCAATTAGCTATACAGCTTCCGGATTGGAAGGGAATACAGCCTATATATTCACGGTAAAAGCTTTTGACGACGCGGGGAATGTATCGGCAGCAAGTAATGCAGTGATGGTGACTACCGGCGATCCGGGACAGATACAGCCTATAGATCCGGGAATTCTCGACGACTATTCGGACTGGTATGTCGGAATTAACGGGGAGGATGAGCCGACAACTCCGACCGTAGCGCAGCTTGCCCCGCTTGAGAACGGCGGGTTAAGCATGTCCTTCGACCTTCAGGCGGAGAATTACCCGAGCATTCAGTTGGACCTGAACCCGGCGGCGAATTGGAGTTCCTATAGCAATATGAATTTCATTCTAACCAATCCCAATCCGGTGGAGATTCAGCTTCAGCCGATCGTCAAAGACGGGGCCTGGAAGTGGGTAGAACTTGGCCAGTATATTAAAATCCCGGCTAAAACGACCTTGATGGCCACGGTTCCTTTAGCGGCTCTGACGAATAAGGATGTGAACCGGATGATTTTTAGAGTACAAGGAGGGGGCGGCAATCTGGAGGGAAGTGTTCAACTGCATTCCGTCAGTTTTGATTTGCCGGCGGGTGCCTATGCGGCTGAGATTGCGGAAATGAACCGCCCCAAGACGGCAAGCTACTATCCATGGAACTTTGTGGATTCGGCGTTTACGGGAAACATTTCGAGTGGGTTAAATGGCGAAACCATCTATGTGAATTATGCTTCTTCCTTAAGCGATAGCATTTCGGCCGGCGTCGCTACCGAGACCAAGCCTGGCCTTGGGGTGGGGGATGACTGGTCCAGCTACGGAAGCGTGTCCTGCACCTTGACGAACACCGGAACCAAGCCGATCCATGTTTCCTTGGTATTACGGACCGGCACCGATTGGATTTGGGAAGAGACGGGGGGCCAAATCTCAACCGATTCTTCCATCGAAAGGGTCATCGGGGCCGGGGAATCCGTCGACGTCGAGTACGTGCTGAACGCCCCCATCTGGAAGTCTAAGGCCACGAACTGGGTAAACAACTCACCGCTTTCGGACCCGACCGACATCCGGGCCATCGAATTCAAGGTATACGCCGGAACCGGGGAGAGCGTGACGGCGGGTACACTGAACATCACGAACTTTCAAGTGAATTTCTAAGTATTAAAGTATGAGCCGCGCCCCGCTGTGGGGAGAAGGAGCGGGACAAGAAGAACCCTTGGCCTAATGAGGCCAGGGGTTCTTGGTATGCTGCCTTCGTAATAATAGTTAGTTTAGGTGCCCATGCGAGATAAGAATTCATGAAGGAAACTGGCGATTTTTCCAGGGTAGCTTCTGACCATATCGACCAGTTTAAAAAAAAGGAATAGGAGAATATAGGCTAATTACTCTACGATTACATCATCACTTCTAAATGTCATTATTTTTATGTCTCCTTCACCTTCAAAGACGATTTTAATATCTTTCGATGTTGAGGAAGAATCCACATCCGAACAACTGATCTCCAAAATAGAATCGGAATCTACCGTATCATTTGTTGAATCTAAATGATAACTTTGTACATTACCGAAAGTAACCTTAATTACTTTCATTTCATCTTCCTCGGGACTGTAATTTTTTTGTCTCCAATTACAGAGATCAATATCGAGAACCAGTTTCTCACCGTTAATACGAATATTTTCTAATAAGCTATCATGCAAATCGTATTCTTTAATAAAGGTATCTATCTTCATACTTATTCACCGTCCTTTATTACAATATGTGAAGCTTTCGAACCTTTACCCACAGGATTTCCTTCAATTATCAAAATAATAGTCGACTTTTTTATCGGTATATTTCGGATTATGGATGTGGTAATGGTCTACCGCTTCAAATCCTGTTGCACCTTTCTTTCCTGGATCATAATTGATTTTTAAACCTGTTTCAGGATGATAATATTCTCGAGACATGGTATTCTGGGCTTTCCTTGGATCAGTTACATCCTGCCAGCCTTCTTTGAGCAATTGATCTGGTGTCTTTGTTCTTATATCATTGATCATTTTGCTCGTAGTTTTTCCCGTCCCCTCAGCCCCCCCAGACAAATCCCCAGGCTTCTTCGGGCTCCCCCCGGAACCATCTCCGTCTCCATCCATAAATACTTGCCGATATTGGAGTTGGTTTTCTGTAGACATGGAGGTCTGCTGCTTAGGGTTATTCTTGGGAATACCATCAACAGAAGGTCCCATGGTGGCAAGATTCGTTCTCGAACCCCAGTTCCAGAGATCTTTGCGCATATCCTGAAAAAACTTACGTAAATCCGCCGCAGGCAGGGCGGGCAGCTTCACCTTTAATTTGTTGCTAGGGAGGGTTTCGGCCGCTATGTCAGGTGTCTTCATTTTTGGCATCCCTGGGCTTCTTCGCGGAACTCCGCTCGGCGCGCCGGCGCCATATCCGCCCGCCAGGTCTGATTGGGCCTGTTTATGGGTCGGGGTGAGTACATACAGCTGTTTGCCGCAACGCCTTCGATTCCAGCATCCCGGAGCGCCTGGGCGATTTCCATCTTTCGTTCATTTGTGAGTTGCTGGCCGAGCCAACCGATTTGATCAGCTTCGTGCTAACAAAAACAGGTCAATCATGGTGGTGTCTGACCATAATCAACCTGCTAGATGTATAGGAATAGTGTTATTTAGGGAATAAAAATTAAAGTGTTTGATGTGCGCACAACCGAAATGAAGAAAACAAAAAGTAAACATTGAAAGGCAGAAGCCAGGAAGATAAAAGTTACTCGAAGTCTTCAAACCAACAAGTTGAAAATTGTATTTTGGGATTACAAAAAACAGCCATTTCATTAATACTTGAATGGGCGGATATTTTCCCAATCTAGTCCATCCAAAGAAATAATAATCTTCGACTTTTTTATGAAATCTTCTAATATTTGTTTCTCTTCAATCACTGCTTTCCCTCTCTTTCTATTATTTTGGTGGATTGGCAGGGACATCGGTAGGATAAGCTGCCATTCATTTCATCCCCCCTTTATTGTGAACACGCAAAAAAAGGCTTGTTCCTGCTCATAAAACAAGTGGGAAAGAGCTATTGAAAATTAATCAAGTGTATGAATTGTATAGTATTTGGTTTGTTGTTTGTATTGTAATGTCTTGTTACTAGGGTGTAAATGTAAAAATACTATTCTTGTTTTTTAGCCCAATACCCTTCAATTTCATTTATTGCGTTTATTGCATCTGCTCTAATACTCCCATTCTCATGATCCAAATATTTGGTCAGATAGAATAAGTAATCCTTATTAAAAGTGAACCCTAATATCGTCAATGCGGAGTGGAAACATTCTTCGGGCAGAGTATCAAGATTGTACGCTAAAATATCAAAGTTAATCTCATCAATCTTCTTATACGTTGCTGCGGTAAGTATTGAGTTGAATATTTCCTCCTTTATCTCCAAATTGTCTTCTTTTAAACCGAAATCAAGCAATGCTACAATTATTTCTTTAAAATTATCAATTGAATTGTTATATGATTCAAATACATCAGAAAGGTGGCTTAAAACTTCTGTTTTTTCCTCAACATCTGAACCAGAGAGTGTCGCCCTTATTTCTTCTACCTTCATTTTTTCACCTCACTTAAATGGGATATGTGTCTCATTGGCAATTGACTCATCATAATATGGACTATTCTCTTTAAGCACATTCTCTTTATGGAAGTTCCCGTTTGAATCCATTGTCCACTTCCATTTTGGGTTTACTTGTTTGACCTCTACTCTATAAATCCAACCATTTGCAGCGTTGCTTCCGGGTGGGGCGGAAGGATCGATACTGTGAGCGCGAACATCCCATGTCTTCCCTGCTTCATCAACCCATCTGAATTTTATTCCTTCCTTTGCCCCTCCTGGCACCTCCCGCCAAGGAATTTGTTTAGCATCTGCAGGTATCCTGGATATAAGGTCATTTACATCTTTAATATTACGTAAGTTGCCAACCGCTCCAGTACCAATTCTATTAAGGTCTATATCAGGAGCTTTAACCGTCCCCGCCGCCTTCCCAGACAAATCCCCAGGCTTCTTCGGGCTCCCCTCGGAGCTATTGCCGTCTCCATCCATAAATACTTGCCGATACTGGAGTTGATTTTCCGTAGGCTTGGAGGGCTGTTGCTTGGAGTTATTGTTGGTAAGTCCATCAATGGAAGGTCCCGTGGTGGCAAGGTTCGTTTTCGAACTCCAGTTGAAGAGATCTTTGCGCATGTCTTGAAAAAACTTACGTAAATCCGCCGCAGGTAGGGCGGGCAGCTTCACCTTTAATTTGTTGCTAGGGAGGGTTTCGGCCGCTATGTCAGGTGTCTTTACTTTAGGCATCCCTGGGCTTCTTCGCGGAACTCCGCTCGGAGCGCCGGCGCCATAACCGCCCGTCAGGTCCGATTGGGCCTGTTCATAGGTCGGGGTTAGGACATACAGACTATTTGCCGCAACTTCTTCGGTTCCAGCATCCCGGAGGGTTTGGGCAATTTCGATTTTTCGTTCATCCGTGAGCTGCTGGCCGAGCCAGTAATCGAGATTGCCGATTTGATCAGCTCCGTGCTCGATTCCAAGGGCTAGGGTCAAAGAGACATAATAGAGCTGGAAATCTCCCGGGTTGTCCTGTTGCTTCAAGTTATAATATTCTACGGCCTTTTCCAGGATCCTGTCCGCATCTTTTCTTTCCGCTTCCATTCTTTTGATAGCGGACTCAGCAGGCCCATAGGTAAGCTGGACCCATGTGCGGTATGTATTGTTCAAAAGCCCGGCGGCAATCATGAATCGCAGTTCGGGTTCTTCCGGCATGGGTGAAGCATCGTGCTTCAGCGGATTATATTGGCATGCCGTTAGCGGTGAGCCCGAATAATAGCCGCTTAGATTGACGTTAGCTCCAAACCATTTTTCAGAGACGCCCATTTGCTTTAGCTTTTCTCTTTGCTGCCTAGCGTACACACTTGCTGATTCCATATAAGGTCCATTGCCGTAGGTTTTGTAAATGGCATATGCTCGTTGGCTACGTGCGAGGTTCTCAATTGCTTCGGCAATCTGTATCAGTTCCAGCCAAGCCTGCTCTCTTTCTGCCCAATTTCCTGACTCCATCTGCCGAAGAAGCAACGATATCCGCTCGTCTTCTTTTACATGCTCTAGTCTTTGCAAGAGAGGTGCTCCTGTTACTAACATCAGGGGCTGTTGAACAAACCGTTTGAATGCTTCCTTCCAGTTAAGCATCCCTGTCCCGGCGTTACCCATTAATGGCTTACTCTGGATAACATTACTTTTGCCTGATTTCAACAACCCTGACTCCCAGCCGGTTACCGTAAATTTGACCGTTTGTTTTAACAGGGAGACCGTTTTTTTCTCTATTTCGGCATATTGGGCAGATACTTTTCGAAGTGAATTTTCTTTCTGATGTAGTTGGTTGCTTATACTCCTGGATAGATTAAACACTTCTTTGAGCAGCCGTTCTGTTTCATCTAAAGTTGACTGTACGCTTCTCGACTCAGAGTAGTCACTCCTCAAACTCTCGGTCATTATTTTCAATTCACTGACTAGTCCTGGAACCCGATCCTCTATGTTGAGATTCATCCGCTTCATTTGATCGGCCAGATTCACGATCCGGTCAAGATCTACTTTCACGCTGGGTTTACCATCCAATCCAACAAGATTATCTACGTGGGTATTCTAGCAATATAAGGGGTTGGAATCAATAGTATTGAAAGGGTTATTTAGCCAAAAATGATTGTCTATGGAACGGGATGTTTGTATAATAGCAAGAGCTGGGTTAGGAAAATATTACCTATAAAGGAGATGTCCATTCATGAAACTGAAAAAAACAGGATTCATTCTTATGTCTCTTATTCTCATGTTAACCGTGCTTCCAGCTCTGTCTTCGGCAGCTCAGTTGCCCTTACGCGTGGAGGTGGATGGGGAGAAGATTATTTTCCCGGATGCTCAGCCTTATGCGGATAAGAATAGCCGGGTGCAAGTGCCCGTGCGATTTGTGAGTGAGGCGCTTGGCGCCAAAGTAGACTGGAACAGTAAAGCCCAGAAGGTAACGGTAAGCTTGGAGGGTAAACAGATTGTGCTCACTTTGAACAAGAAAAGTTACTCGGTCAACGGTAAAACCAAGCAAATGGATACCGTGGCGCTCCGGAAATCGAGTAGAACATTCGTGCCGCTGCGTTTTGTCAGTGAGGCGCTTGGCGCGGAGGTCAAATGGGACTCCTTGAATTACATCGTGGAAATACATACAGGAAGCGGATCAACAGACTCGACAACAGGTGAAGATACCGCTAATGCAGAAACGCCAACAACATGGGAAGAGTTTGAAGCTAACAGAAATGTGGAGGGAAAGAGCGAGAAGCTGAAGGTGGAAGGGTTTAGTTTTAATAATTTTTATAAATCCGGGTTAACCGTATTTGGTGATGGTTATGACCCGAAAACCAAAGAGGGGCCTGTTCTTCGGATAGCAATAAGTTTTGGATTTGTTGACGATAATCCTGAACAGGAGAAAAAAGATGCTGAGGAGGTTATTCAGCAAAGAATAGATTCAAAGACGGTCGACTCTATAATGAACTATGTGAAACAAAAGAAAAAAGAGGAAGAAAAATTAGATGAAAAGACATTTCAGGACGACACTTTTAAAATAGTAGTTCGTTCGAAAACTTATGGTCATATTAATATCTATGTTTGGTATAAGTAGGTGAAATCGTGAAAAGGTGTAGCCTTCTATTTCTTATAGTGATAATCTTATTCGGCTTCGTACCACAAGGAAGAGTGTACTCCCAAGAGGGGAACGCTTTGTTGGATTATCTTAAAACCCTTACTCCTGATCTTGTGTTGCAACGAGCAAACGAAGATATGAAAGATTTGTACGGGTTGAAAAATTATTATCCTGTCAAGACAAATAACGGCTCCATTAATGCTGCCCTAGTGCAGAAACAAATAAATGAAGCTATTAAGAACCCGGAAAATTTCTCTGGGTTTGATATTGTCTATGGAACCAGTCATGGAACTTCTATCGTTCATCATGGGCAGCACATGACCAGGTATTCCGGATACAATAAAATTGGAGACCCAGTATCAACGGATGGGTTTCCTTGGGACGCGGGTTGGAGCGGTGTACAGATTCATAATTTCAAATTAATTGATCATCCTTGGATAAAGGGTAAAACTGATGAGAATGACTTCGATGATTTTCCTAATAGTTTTAAAGGCCAACTCACGGACAAATATAAAGAACTCAATCCCAAGCTTCACTTCGAACAACAGATCCTCACTGCTCTAAATAAAAAGTATGCTGGCGTTAGATATGGCGACTATCTTATGTATAACAATCAGAATTCCCATTATGAAGATAGAAAAGTTTACTATAAAAATGGCGCGCCCGCCGGTGGGTGGATCAAGTACGTCCACGTCATTCAGCCTCCGACTTATCTATCGCAGGGGTTTGGGAGGGTATATCTGAAATCCAACACTTACATGGATGTTCCCATAGCATCATTCGCGGCAACGGAAGGTAGCGATATCTCCGCGGAGTTTGACGACCTGCCAACATCGGCGGCAGCCGGGGCTCGGGTTGAGGTATCGGTGTTGGTGGATTCTACATTCCCGAAGGAGGTCAGCCCCGCTTTACAACTAGGAGAGGACATAACATGCTGACGCCGATATCCATCGGCGTTTTTTCTATTTCATAGTTCGGCTCATCTGTATATCAAAAAACCAGCCCCACTATCGTAGATAGCAAGGCTGGTTTGGAAACTTACATTTGATGATCGACTTTGACCCGTTTAATGAACAACGAAATCACAACGCCGATAACGGCCATGATTATCGCAAATATAAAAGCGTTCTGAACTCCCGCCGTAAAGGCAAGAAGCGGGTTTAATGGATTTGAAATATCTTCAACGGTATTCATAAATCTTTCCGTACCGGAGGACATAATGGAAATGGCGATTGCCGTTCCGATCGCTCCGGCCACTTGCTGCAAGGTGTTCATAATGGCTGTCCCATCCGGATACAACTCGCGCGGCAACTGATTCAGACCATTGGTTTGCGCCGGCATCATCACCATGGATATTCCCACCATCGTAACGATGTGCAGTGCAATGATAAACGCCGAGCTCGTATCAATCGTAATCGTCGAGAACCCGATCATAGCTCCAAGGACAATCACGGTCCCGATCAACACCAACCATTTAGGCCCGAACTTATCAAACAATCTTCCCATGACTGGCGAAAGAACACCATTGATGATTCCGCCCGGCAGGAGAAGAAGTCCCGCGGCAAAAGTCGTCAGAGCGAGCGATGTTTGCATATAAAGCGGCAAAAGAATCATCGTGGACAGCAATACCATCATGCAAACCAGGATCAAAAGCAGACCGATCGTAAACATCGGATACTGCAATGCACGCAAGTTAAGCATGGGTTGCTTCATTTTGACTTGCCGGATGGAGAAGAGGATCAATGCAACGGCACCGATTAGGATGGAAGCGATAACGGTTGGGCTTCCCCAGCCGCCGCCCTCTCCGGCACTACTGAATCCAAATACAATTCCGCCAAATCCGACAGTGGATAATGCAATGGAAAGCACATCAATTTTAGGCTTCGTTGGAGTCGTTACATTTTGCATAAAGAACCAGCCGAAAATAAGTGCCCCGACCAGCAACGGCAGCGAAATCCAGAAAATCCAGTGCCAGGTCAAGTTGTTCAGAATCAGACCCGAAATGGTTGGTCCCACGGCGGGTGCGAACATAATGACAAGTACGATGATCCCCATAATGCTTCCGCGTTTTTGCGGCGGAATGATTAACAAAATCGTGTTAAACATCAACGGAAGCAATAATGCTGTACCTACAGCCTGGACGACGCGCGCGATCATTAATACCACAAAGCTTGGTGCGACCGCAGCGATGAGCGTCCCGATGATGGAAGCCACAATCGCCGTAATAAATAATTGTCTTGTCGTAAACCACTGCATAATCAGCCCCGAAATAGGAACTAAAATACCCAGCGTAAGTAAATATCCGGTGGTAAGCCACTGTGCCGTCGTTTCATGAATACCGAAATTTTCGATCAAATTCGTTAACGCCATATTCAAGGCCGTTTCACTAAACAAGCCGATAAATCCCGCAACAACGAAGGAAATGATGATCGGAACGACACGTAAATTGCCGATCGCCACTTCTCCCGTCTTCACTTGCGTACTGCTCATATCCATTCTGGTTCCTCCACATTTCTCTCTGTTTATTTGTCTAATAAAAACACCAGTTGCTTTGCGATCATTCGCAACGGATCTCCACTTTGATACGTGATTGACAACAGACATGCCCCTTCTATCATAGCCGTAATGGTGATCCCTAATTCTTCGGCTCTTTCTTGTTTGAAGCCCCACTGTTCAAGCCGATGAGCGTATAAGGATTGGCAATCTTTAAAAACCATTTCGCAGGCATTGCGAAGCTTCTCATGAGTCGAGGCGGTTTCGAATGCGATTAGTCCGACGGACAGCCCCTCCGCACAATCCCCGTGATTATCAAAAACGGCGGCGATATTATGGATATAAAACCGGAATGCTTCGAGCGCCGAATCTTTTTCCGCTAAATCCTTCTCGGCTCCTTCCCTCAACAGCCTTCTCATCATCGAGATGGACTCGATCGCGATCTCTTCCTTCCCGTTTGGAAAGTGATAATAGATGGAACCTTTGGGAGCGCCGCTTTCTTCAATAATCTGATTAAGCCCTGTTCCGTTATAGCCTTGCCGTTGAAACAAGCGTGTTGCGCATTGCAAAATGATGTCCTTGGTATCCTGTTTATTTTTCATAAAGCGATGATCACCTCGAAATTATAACGACCGGTCTAGAGTATATTATTTTAAATTTAAATATGTGTCAATATGAAAAAGATAACACCATGCAGAAAAGTGAGCGGGTCGATTGCCGAAAAATTGCTCGCGTTAGATAATGAAGTTATGCACCCCATTCGATAGTTCAACTTTTGTTGATCGGCACAAATTGCTGTAATAATACATCTATTATTAGCTTGCACATTTGCACTAATTCCGCTTATGGGGCGATGAACCGGCCTCAGTTGCTATATACCGTATACCATAGAATGGAGTTGTTGCTTTTGAAATCGAATCCAACGATCGGTGTCATTCTGGCTCAGATCGGAACGCCGGAACGGCCGGAGGCGAAGCCGGTGCGCTCTTATTTGCGGCGGTTCTTGTCCGACCGGCGAATCGTGGATACGAATCCGCTGATCTGGCAGCCGGTACTTCGGGGAATCATCCTCCGGACGCGGCCCCGGAAGTCGGCCCGGTTGTACAGGCAAATCTGGAGCGAGGAGGGCTCTCCGCTCTTAGTGTACTCCGGGCGTCAGCAAGCCGGATTGCAGGAGAGGTTGGGACCGAATTTTCAAGTGGAACTGGGACTTGCCTATAGTGAACAGAGCATAGAGCGGGCTATGCAGCGCATGGATCAAGCGGGTATCGGCCGTGTTCTCGTCGTCCCGTTATTTCCGCAGTATTCTTCAACGACAACCGCTTCCGTATATGATCAAGCCTGTTTTGCGGCACTAGGTCGTAACAGTTCTAGGGGCTCGGCGTCCAAACGTTTTGTTCCGGCGCTGCGGTTCGTTGCGCCTTATTACGAGGAGCAGGGATATATTTCCGCCATGAGGGCACATTTGC
>DJTQ01000049.1 GCA_002439285.1 Paenibacillaceae bacterium UBA6304 | reverse complement strand
GTTCGCTGATGCTGGCTTTCCCTTTAGACTCGGCGGCAAGCATGGCTTCATGAACATCGAGTGAATCGCCGATTTTCATCGGAGATCCTTCATTTACGCCGATGACAGTTGCTTTGTCCTCCTGCAAATCGAGGATATAAGCGGTATGTAACTGATATTCTTCCACTTTGTCTGAAAGGTAGGATTCTATGACAAAGCGGGAATTTTCCTTTCCTTTCAGCAACTGTAGCGCCTGGGTGGTGTCCAGGCTATTGAAGATATCTTTCGAACTGGTCTGAAGCACCTTGTCGAACTGAGGAAGAACGTTCTTGTTGATGATTCCCATAGAAACAACTAAAAAGCTGGTACTGAACAATATCGATGACAAAATGATGACGACAGCAAACGTACCCATAAATTTGCGATTAATGGAATGTTTCATTTTAAGCATGGAAATCCTCCCCGTATTCTCCTGATTTTCTGTTTCTAGTTCTCTCTACACAGTATGGTGCGTTTTGGGTCTTATTGACCAGTGTTCATTAGTGCTTATTCTATAGAAAAAATTAACTTTTGAAAATGATGTTTTTTTATTTTATTTCATTTTCAAATGGGAATGATCCATGATGAGAGAAAAAGGTGAATTTGTGTGCAATCTTTGGTAAGGGGTAGCAACTCGGGCGGAGATATGGTATCTTGAGACTTGCTGTGCGATTTCATGGCCGCGGTTCGTAACCATCCCGCGTAATCAAAACTAGGAGGAGTTCCTTATGTTTAATATCGGATGGGGCATTTTTTATATGCTCGTCAATTTCGCCTTTTTTCTGCTTTGTTACAAACTGTTTGGTAAAAAAGGACTATACGCCTGGATTGGCGTGGCGACCGTTATTGCCAACATCCAAGTCGTCAAAACGGTGGAGATGTTCGGGATCGTGATGACGCTCGGAAATACGATGTATGTCAGCCTATATCTGACTAGTGATCTGCTGAACGAGAAGTTCGGCCGCCAGGAAGCGAAAAAGGCGGTTTGGTTCGGCTTTTTTACGTTGGTCATGACCACGATTCTGATGCAGATGGTGCTTGTCTTCCAGCCTCAAGAGACCGATATCGCTCAGGAATCGCTTCAGACGATCTTCGGCCTGATGCCGCGGCTCGCTTTAGGAAGCTTGACCGCTTATTTTATCAGTCAATTTCTTGATGTACGATTGTACTCTTGGATCCGTAAATTTTACCCGAAAAGGAATCAGTTGTGGATTAGAAACAACGGCAGTACGATGATAAGCTCGTTTGTGGATACCCTGATATTCTGCTCGATCGCATTTATCGGACAGTACAGCCTTCAAATCTGGACCGAAATTTTATTGACGACATATGTGTTCAAATTTGCCCTCACGGCGGTTGGGACCCCGTTTCTGTATATCGCCCGGAATTTCCGCCACGAAGAGGACGAGCCGGCAAACTCACCGCAATAACAAACAACCCTCCGAACTTCTTAGAAGTCCGGAGGGTTGTTTATGTTTACAGATACGTAAGTTGTTTTGGGAAGCTTGTTAATACATCAACGCCGGTAGCCGTCACGAGACAATCGTCTTCGATACGTACCCCGCCTACGCCCGGAACGTAAATCCCCGGTTCTACCGTGAACACATTCCCTTCGCTGAGCAAATATTCGTTCTGCCCGTGGACCGAAGGGAATTCATGAACATCGATGCCTAATCCATGGCCTAGACGGTGGATGAAGTAACGGCCGTAACCGGCATTCTCGATAACGTCTCTGGCGGCTTTATCGATGGAAGCATAAGTGACGCCGGGACGGATGGCAGCAATCGCCGCCTCATTCGCAGCAAGTACGGTCTCATAGATTTTAATCTGTTCCTCCGTCAAATCGCCAAACGCGAAAGTCCGTGTAATATCGGATGCATATCCGGCTGCATACACGCCGATGTCAAACATGAGCATGTCGCCACGACGGAGTTTACGCTCTCCGGGAACTCCATGGGGCAATGCCGTCTTTTCGCCGGATAACACCATGGAATCAAAAGAAGGCCCGTCCGCGCCCAGCTTGCGGATCTGATATTCGACTTCGGCTACAAGTTCGTTCTCGGAAACGCCTTCCTTCACTTGCTTCAATGATTCCTGTAGCACCTGCTCGATGAGCTGTACTGCATGGCGCATTTTGCCGACCTCTTCGGCCGATTTCCGGACGCGCATGTCGCGTAGCCAAGGACCTACATCGTGTGACGTAGTGAAGCCAAGCGAAGTCTGCAGCTGTTCGAAGCGGGCTACCGTCAGGTTCTCCTTTTCCAGACCGAGGGTACCGACTGGAGCAGGAAGCTTATTTTTTAATAAAAGATAAGGGTTATCCGTATCCAGGTGAGTGATCATGTCCATGCCCCCGGTTGCGGCACGAGCCGCCTCTTCGTCAAGCGCGGGGACTACCAAAATCGGTTCGTTTCCGGACTGGAAGACAATCGCCAGAAACCGTTCATGCGGATTGCTCAGAAACCCCGTTAAATAATATACATGCTTGGGATCGGTTATAAGTAGCGTTTGGATCCCTTGCTGTTTCATGCTTTGTTCTAGTCTTGGCCAATGTTCATTCATCGCGAAATACTTCCTTTCATACTCTGTTCCTTTATATTATAGGCTACACCTTTCCGGAAAGAAAAAAAAGATGATCCCGTGGAACATCCTTTTGATTAGAAGTGTTGGGGTTTTCCATATTATTTAGGCCGAAAGTGGAATGCTTTGAGAATAGAGGTTTACTTTTTTCCATTTTCCACTAAAATAAAGGCGTTATTCAAACTTGAAAAGAGGCAAGGGGGTCAAGGGATGGCTGTTGAGAAGAAGGATCATACCAAATTTATTCTGATCGGGTTAATGCTCGGCATTCTAATGTCGGCTATGGACAATACGATTGTGACGACAGCCATGGGAACGATTGTTTCCGAGCTCGGAGGGATGGAGCAATTCGTATGGGTTACTTCCGCTTATATGGTGGCCGTCATGGCAGGTACGCCGATCTTTGGCAAACTGTCCGACATGTACGGGCGGAAGCGTTTCTTTCTGTTCGGGATTATTATGTTCTTAATCGGATCGGTGCTGTGCGGCATGGCCGGCAGTATTGTTCAACTGAGCATATTCCGGGCGATCCAGGGGATCGGCGGCGGAGCGTTGATGCCGATAGCATTTACGATTATTTATGACATTTTTCCGGTGGAGAAACGGGGCAAAATGACGGGGCTGATGGGAGCCGTCTTCGGCACCTCCAGCATATTCGGTCCTCTGCTCGGCGCATATATTACCGATTCGCTCGGCTGGAATTGGGTGTTTTACATTAATGTTCCGATCGGTCTTGTATCGTTGGTACTGATTATCCTTTTCTACAA
>DJTQ01000048.1 GCA_002439285.1 Paenibacillaceae bacterium UBA6304 | reverse complement strand
TACACCGCCAGGTTATTATATTTATCGGCAAAAGCCTTACCTTTCTCTTCCGTCCGCGAATATACGGCTGCCAGACTAAAATGCTCGGTCTCCTCCGCCGCCTGAATAAAGCGTTCCGTGATCCAGTTCGTTCCGATAACTCCAAATCGAAGCACTGAATGCAACCCCCTTTTTCTTAATATTCTCTATGTATTCTCTCATTAGGTGACACTCCGTGTCCACATGCTGTTAGAAAATACGTCAAACTTCCCAGAAGTAGTGACTAAATATTATTTCCATAATAAAGAAGGTAATACCGTCGTTTACGCTTGCGTTTCGTTCAAGAACTAAACTACAATAAAAGAAGGCAAGAGCTTAATCGAATGAGGTGATCCAAATGAGCGGAGAAAACCAGGAAAACATAAATAATACGACGGCCAAATATATGATTACGGGAGACTCGATTTCCAAGGGAGTAATCTATGATGAGACAAGAAATAAATACGTGCTTCTAGAGGACAACTATGTTTCTCTTTTGCAGGATAAATTGAAGGGTGCGGTTCGCAATACAGCCAGATTCGGCAACACTTTGATCAAAGGGATGTCCAATTTAAAAAAGGATGTACTGAAGGATAAACCGAACATCGTGCTGATTGAATACGGCGGGAACGACTGCGACTTCAACTGGAATGAAATTGCCGATAACCCGGACGGGGACCACAGTCCTAAGACGGATTTCAATATGTTTGAGAAGATGCTTACCGAAGCGATCCACTTTTTAAGAAGTCAGCAGATCACTCCGATCTTGATGAGTCTGCCGCCTTTGAATGCCGACAATTACTTCAAATGGGTCAGCAAGAACAATCCGGTGGCGGAGAAGAATATCTTGAAATGGCTCGGCAGCGTCACTAAAATTTATTGGTGGCAGGAGCGGTACAACTCTACGATCCTTAAAGTCTCTGAAATGACGAAGACTAAATACATCGATGTGCGCGGCGCCTTTCTGGAACATCCCGATTACACGAAATTCCTCTGCTCGGACGGGATTCATCCGAATCAAGCCGGCCACAAGATTATTAGCGAAAAAGTGCTCGAGTTTGTTCGATCGAATTATAATCATCTTCTGCGGGACCAAGGCGATCTCGCGTTTGAATAACTTGAATAACTGAATCCGCGAACGGAAACGAATACGAAAATACGAAAAAACCTCCACTAATCTGTCGTGTTTCTCCTCAAAGGGGCGATCGGCTAAATTAGTTGGAGGTTTTGCCTTTTTTACTTTTGCACTTGTCTACACTTGTCGGATCTTAATCCTATAGCTGTTTTCTTTTTTGCAGCTCTCGCCAAACCTTTTTGTTGCTGTACTGTTTATTCGTGCTAATGTCGGGTCCAAACCAGTCCGGCGGGACAAAGCTTGTCGCTTCCGTCTCCGATTCGAATTCGACTTCAAGAACCAGCATATCGATTTGATGATATTCATCGATTTCGATCGTATAGTCATTCCATTGGGCCGTAGTCCGTTTCTTCACCAGGGGAATGGCACCCCGGCTATGAATTAACTGCTCGTAAAGTCCTGCTGAAATGTCATATTCCACTTCCTCGCGAGCCAGGCCGAAGCCCCGCTTATAGGTGTGGGTATAGCTCACCACTCCGGTAGCAAGATCCTTGATTCTGCGAACCCGCAATTCCTGATCGCCGTCCAGCGCCAAATAGGTCTGATCAATGACCTGTTCCTTGGTTATAAGGAGGGTGCCTTCCTCAAATCGCGCCTTCGGATACTCCGGAGGCAGAAATTTCCGTTCAATTTCAAGCGGCATGTTCTTCATTCTCCTTGCTGATAGGTTTCTGTACCAAGTGTATCACAGGTATGCACGCAGCCGCACCCGGAATCAAGCTGATCGCATTGCATTCAGCATATTTTCAGCGCCTGTTCATGTCCGCTTATGATGCTTACGGCACCGGCATGATAATAAATGTCCTCTCCACGAGAACAAAACCAGTAAAAATGTCTTTTAAATAGTGGACACTTTTCCAAAAAAGAGATATAGCGATCCCTTTCCCGAAATCACTATATACGGTGCGTCTGGCGATAAAAAAACTGGATATAGACAATGAATAGTATTTGATAAGATATCCAATGGACAGAAACATGATGACCGAAATGGACGACACCGCGGACCATCTGGAATGTCCCTATTCTTCCGTACTGGTAGTGGTGCGTGTAAACGTCCCCGGGCTTATGCTAATGTAACTCGCCAGCTCGTCATCCCCGACTTTTCTGACATTGAATGACGCCACAAAGTCGCTCTGCTGAATACTTTGGGACAGCATTTCGCTGCGATAACTGATCATCACCTTGTCGGTGCCGACCCCCATATCCAATTGCACCGCATCGGCGGGAATCATATCGCTGATGGCTGTAAGGGCCCCTCCGACATCGCCGACATACCCGTACTCGATCTTGTAAGCCCGCTTTGTTGGGGGATGCAAATCCGCGATCACTGAACCTCTTTTAAACGAGGCCTGCTTCTCATCGCCCGAATTGTACCCGTATTCGTCTTCCAATACAGAGAGCGTATCGCCGATGCCGCCAGAAGCGGTCAATTGCTCCGGCAAGGAAGAATCCTCCCCGGCAGGCTCCACCTCATCGGGAATCTCGTCGCTGATGATTTCATCCGGCACGTTGGGGTTATTCTCCGGTTCTGTTGGCTTGATCTCTTCCAAGTCCTGCGTCGCTCCGGCCGTGTTTTCGACGGCGGCCGCTGCCGTAACCGAAGCCCCAGGTTCTTCCGCAACCGAAGCCGCCGATTCCTCTTTAGCTGGATCCGCCGCCGGATTAGCGGCCTCGGCTTGCGCAACTTTGTGTTCGCTGACGGCTTCAAGCCCGCCGAACAGTAAGATGCAATAGCTAATCCCCGCCATTACGGCGTACAGTGCAATCCCGCTCTTTTTCTTCTTTTTCAAAGCAAACACAAAAGCCGGGATACAAATCAAAAACAGCACTAATCCTAAAATTGCTATGATTGCCCACATTGGTCAGTCGCTCCAACTCTCTCTAGTAGTCTATGTATGCATAAAAATAACCCGTCATGGACAAGCCCGTGACGGGTTATTACTAATATAATCGTTTTGCGCGGCCTAGGCCATCACTTTGCAAATATTGTTCGTAAATTCTACCGGATCTTCGATCGGAAGTCCTTCGATTAACAAGGCTTGGTTATACAACAGGCTAGTATAGAGACCCAATTTATCCTTGTCGTTCTCGAACGCCTCTTTCAAAGACTTGAACACGTCATGATTGACGTTAATTTCCAGCACCTTGTCGGCCTTAACTTCTTGGCCGCTCGGCATGGCGTTCAGCACCTTTTCCATTTCGATCGATACTTCGCCTTCGGCGGACAAGCAGACCGGATGGGTCTTAAGACGTTTGGAAGCTTTGACCGTCTTCACTTTGCCGGAGAGCAGCGAGTTCATCGCTTCGAACAAATCTTTATTCGTGCTCTCAGCTTCTTTGTCTTCCTGCTTGTCGTCTTCGGACTCGATGCCGAGGTCGCCACTGGAGACCGATTTGAATTCCTTCTCCTTGTAGTTCAAGATCATCTTGATCGCGAACTCGTCGATATCATCCGTAAAGTACAGAATCTCATAGCCTTTGTCCAGCACCATTTCGGTTTGCGGCAGTTTTTCCAGCCGATCCACGGACTCGCCGGTCGCATAGTAAATATATTTCTGGTCTTCCGGCATTCTGGAGACGTATTCGTCCAGGGTAACGAGCTTTCTCTCTTTGGAAGAGGTAAACATCAGCAGGTCCTGCAATACTTCCTTGTTCATGCCGTAGTCATTGTAAACACCAAATTTCAGTTGACGGCCGAACGATTCGTAGAACTGTTCGTACTTCTCGCGATCGTCTTTAAGCAGCGCCTGCAACTGGCTCTTGATCTTGCTCTGAATGTTCTTCGCGATCAGCTTCAATTGACGGTCATGCTGCAGCATTTCACGCGAAATGTTCAGCGACAAGTCTTCGGAATCGACCATCCCTTTCACGAAGCTAAAATAGTCCGGAAGCAAGTCTGCACATTTGTCCATGATCAGCACGCCGTTGGAATAGAGCTCCAGCCCTTTTTCATATTCCTTAGTGTAGTAATCGAACGGCGTTCTTTCCGGAATAAACAGGATCGCATTATAGACGACCGCGCCATCCGCTTTGATATGAATATGCGAAACCGGCTTATCAAAACCGTAACGCTTCTCCATGTAGAAATTCTCGTAATCCTCGTTGGTCAGTTCGCTCTTATTCTTCCGCCAGATTGGCACCATGCTGTTGACGGTTTGCTCTTCGCGGAATTCCTCGAATTCCCCTTCACTGCCTTCCTTCGGACGGTGGGAAGTTACCTCCATTTTGATCGGGTAGCGGATGAAATCGGAATATTTCTTGATGATCGACTTCAGACGGTACTCTTCCAAGTACTCGTCGTATTGGTCGTCCTCCGTATTTTGCTTGATCGTCAAAATAATTTCGGTACCGACGTTCTCTTTCTCCGTTACGTCAATCGTGTATCCATCTGCTCCGGTGGATTCCCATTTATAGGCTTCCGCGCTACCCAGCGCACGGCTGATTACGGTCACCGTATCCGCCACCATGAACGCGGAATAGAAACCAACCCCGAATTGGCCGATAATATTGTGGCCGTCCTTCGCCTCATTCTCGTTCTTGAAGGCGAACGAACCGCTGTTGGCAATAATTCCGAGGTTGTTCTCCAGATCTTCCTTCGTCATCCCGATCCCCGTATCGGAGATGCTCAGCGTACGATTCTCCTTATCCACGGACAACTTAATGAAGTAATCATCCTTATTGAACACGAGATTCTCATCCGTCAGCGCCTTGTAGTATATTTTATCGATGGCGTCGCTACTGTTGGATATCAGCTCTCTAAGGAAAATTTCCCGTTGCGTATAAATGGAGTTGATCATCATTTCCAGCAATCGTTTTGACTCCGCTTTAAATTGCATCTTTGCCATGATGGATTGAAGCTCCTTTCAAATTGAACAATATATTAGCACTCTATGTTGTAGAGTGCTAATCCATAATTCTATATTAATTATCCTGATTTTTGATGTCAATACGATGCCGCACGAAAATTATAAATTCCGGCTACGGATTCCGCTTTGGATCATCGATTCAATCTTCAAATATTGCTCTCTGGTAATGGATAAGGCGCGTATTTTACGATCCAGCTCCGCGGACAGCTGTTTGCTCCGGTTCTTAATGCTATCGCAGGATGCTTGCACCTGTCGGACCTGGCTTTGAACATTGGAGTCGCTGTACGATCTCCCCACGCTCGAAGCCACTCTTTGAGCTTCGTTTACGATTTGAGTGGTTCTAGACACAAGATCGGAGTCCAGTTTTTTCATCTTCGTCTGCAAATCACCCAGCCTAGAAATATTGACGAGCATGAGGCCCTTGGAAGCCGCAGAAAGACCCTTTGCCACTTTGCCCACGAACTTCTTCACCGATACCGCGGTCTGCTTGCCGAGACCTTTAATCTTGGACGAAGTAAGCTTCACCATCGTTTTTATGCCCACCTTGAAATCATGGACTTTGGTCTTAATCGCCTCCTTGGCCTTATGGAACACCGTAGTCATCTTATCGACCGCACCCTTCCAGGCTTCCTTCAAGTTTTCGATAACCTGCTTGGTGGCCTGAACGATGCTGTCGCAGAAGCTTTTCACCACCCGGGCAACCTTGTCTTTGAACTTCACGATGGCTTCGCCGGCTTTGACGGCAGCATCTTTTACCGCAACCGCCATTTCCGTGATTCCCGTCTTCAAACGCTCCCAGGTCTCTTTGACTTTTTGCACGAATGCGGTTCCGATCTCTCCGATCCGGGCAGTAATTTCCTTGGCCTTATTGACTGCAGCATTCACCTTGTTAACCATCCAGTCTCCGATCTCCCGGAACTTGGTCACCGAGGCGTCGATAAACCTGTTGATTCCGTCTTTGGTCACAGTGACCACATTTCGGACACCTTCTTTAAAATCATCCACCTTAGTAACGATCGATTCCTTCGTCCGGTTGAACCAATCCGTCACTTTATTCACGGCATTGTTCCATGTATTCTTGACCGACTCGATCAGCCGCTTTGTTCCTTCCACAATACTGTCGCAGAAGCCCTTTACGGTCTGGACCACTTTATCTTTGAACCTGCCGATGGCTTCTGCGGCGGCTATGCCTGCATTCTTAATGTCCTCCGCAAAATTCTTCACGCCCTCAACCAGCTTATTCCATCCCTGTTTGACCTTCGCGGCAAAGCTGGTAAGCGCCTCTCCGATTTGCAGACCGATTTGCTTAACCTTCTCTACCGCGGCATCCAGCACATCGCCTAGCCAGTTCCCGAATTGTTGCAGCTTTTCAACCGTAAAGTCATAAAGATTTTTGAGGTTTTTACCGATGGCATGAACCAGATCATCAGCAAATATGACAGGAAACAGCACCGTACCCAAAAGGGCCGCACCCAATTCAGCGAAATCTCCGTATTTTTTTGAAATTTGGGACATTGCAAAATCATCCAGATGGCTGAGTGCCGCAACTACGCCAAATACAGTTTGGTACCATGGCTCCTTCTCGCTGCCCTGTGTTCCCGATTCCTGGAGCGCCAGCAAGCCGTCGGCGGCATAACCAAGATAGGGCTGTTTCATGGTATCGTTGATGTAAATCGTAAAGTCATTTATAAAGTTGGAGACCAGCCCCGGATCTCCTTCTTTATTCAATTGGCCATTCTCGTCAAGGACCAGGTTAGGTTTATGATAGAAA
>DJTQ01000200.1 GCA_002439285.1 Paenibacillaceae bacterium UBA6304 | reverse complement strand
AGGATGCCGAACTATATGAACTACATTGGCAAGGTAAAGGACGGGATGAAGCGGGTAACGGATGCCGACGGCAAAATGTACACCTTTAAAGAAACCTCCACGCCCAGGTTCCCCGAGGATCGCGGCATGCTCATTCAGAATACGTCCGCTTACCGCTATGACTTGTTCGAGGCCAATAACATCAAAATTCCGGAAACGCTCGATGAATTTTATGAGGCAGCCAAGAAGCTTAAAGAGCTCTATCCCGACAAATATCCCGTCGCGACAAAATTTAATAGCTTGAGATCGCTGTTCTCCGCGAACCATATCCGGGACGAGATTTTCTGGGACGGCGAGAAATACGTTCACGGGGTTCTGGATGAAGGATATAAGGATGCGCTCCAATTCGCGAATAAGCTGTATTCGGAGAAGCTGTTGGATCCGGAATACACCATTGATACGGACGATACGCTGAAAAGAAAAGCGTTGAACGGCGACAACTTCATGTGGCTGACGCAGTGGTTCACGACGCCGGCCGAATATACGAGAACGGCCGACGACGGCAAGATATTCGCGGTTTCGCTGTATCCCGACAATCCGAAGTACGGGAAGGCCTGGCAGGAAGTTGTAAACGGCAATACCCCTGACTTGGGCTGGGCAGTCTACGGCGTAAACTCGAAAGTTAAAAACCCGGAAGAATTGATCAAATTCATCGATTATCAATATTCGGATGAAATGATCCGGCTCATCACTTGGGGAATCGAGGGTACGACCTATACGATCGGAGAAGACGGCGTTCCGACCTTTGTCGACTCGCTGAAGACGGCCAAGGATCCCTGGTTGGAGGGCGATAAATACGGCATGCGGGCAAGCCGTAACTATAACCCCGGCTTGCAGATGGTGAACGACGCGAGAGCGTTCGTGGATTTTGCCGCGACGGACTACACGGTATTTAACGGCAAGTATGAAGAGGTACCGATCGAGAAGGCGGAATTCCTGACGAGTCTGCCGATGCCCGAGAACGACTATGTTCCTTCGTGGTTGAGCCAACCGTCGATTCAACTCACGGGCAGTGAAAGCCAGCGGATCTCGGAGATTATGAACCCGATCAAGACGTTCGTTACGGAAGAACAGGCTAAATTCGTTGCAGGCAAGAACAGCTTCGACAATTGGCAGGCCTTCATCGATAAGGTCCAAAAAATGGGCGACATTGACGAAGCGCTGAAAATCTATAATGATGCTGCACAAAGAGCGCTAGAAAACTGATGGAAATCGTCCCTCCGCTGCAGGCTGCCGCGGAGGGGCGGTATGTCGCAAGGCGTAGGATCAAATCAAAGATAACGAAACCATAGGATGTGAGAAACCTTGAGTGAAAAAAAAGAGATTTTATTCCATGCGGAAAAGCTGTTAAACAAAAGAGATCAATTTATGATTACGAAGCTATCTTCTATCGATTTTTCCGGTTTTACGACAATGGAACAACTGTTCATTCATGAAATGGATGGACAACCGTTCCGGAGCATCGCTCCGGGTCAACGGTGGGGAGAAAATTGGGGATACGGCTGGTTCCGTGGGACCGTCGTCGTTCCCGAGGAGGCCGAAGGCAAACGGCTTGTGGCCATGCTTGATTTCGGTTCTGAAGCGACCGTATACATTAACGGCATCGTGAGCGGTGCGAAAGACCTTAACCATCATTACTTAACTTTAACCCGTTGGGCGAAAGCCGGCGAGCCATTTGAAATCATCGCGGAAGCGTACGCCGGACATTCGGATTCCATGCCGACGTTCGGAGAGTCGCAGCTCTGCGTTTTTGAAGAGGAAGTCTACCAGTTTTTCATCGATTTGGAATGCTTGTACGATCTCCGCAATACTCTTGATGCCAAATCCCTCCGCGTTGCGGAGATTGATCGTTGCCTAACTCAGGTGTTCGCGACGATCGACCTGACCCTGCGTCAGGAATCGCTCTGTGAGAACGCCAAGCAGTGCCGGAAGCTGATGGAGCCGCTCCTGGCCTGCGTAAACGGCTCGACGGCGCCGACTCTGTACCTTATGGGACAGTCCCACCTGGATGTCGCCTGGCTGTGGCCGATCGCGGAGACGAAACGGAAGATAGCGCGGACCATGTCCAATCAGCTGGCGCTCATGGACGAATATGCGGAATACACTTACACCCAGAGCCAGCCGTATTTGTTCCAGGTGGTCAAGTCGCTGTATCCGGAGCTGTATGAGCGAATTAAACAGGCGGTGAAGGAAGGGAGAATCATTCCCGAAGGCTCCATGTGGGTTGAGCCCGATACGAATCTGCCCAGCGGCGAGAGTCTGATCCGCCAGACGTTGCACGGCAAGCGGTTCTTCAAGGAGGAATTCGGCGTTGACAACGAGATGCTGTGGCTGCCTGACGTATTCGGCTATTCCGGGAACATGCCGCAAATTATGAAGGGCTGCGGGATCAAGTATTTCGGCTCCGTAAAGTTGTTCGGTACTTATGATAATGTAGCTGATCCGTTCCCGCATAATACGTTCCTGTGGGAGGGGATCGACGGTTCGCAAATCTTGTCGCATCTGCTCAACTACGGCGATTATTACCCGATTCGGATCAACCCGTCGTTCTTAATTGGTCAGTGGAACGATCGCGTCCAGCTTGAAGGGATTTCTACGCGGCTCACGCAGTTCGGACACGGCGACGGAGGCGGCGGCTCCAATCGGGATGATCTCGAGTTTATGCGCAGGCTCGGCAACTTGGAAGGCGTTCCCAAGACGAAGCATGGTTCGCCGATCGAATTCTTCGAGGATCAGATCGAAAAGGGCATTCCTGATGCCAAGTATGTAGGAGAGCTCTATTATCCCGCTCACCGTGGGACTTATACGACGCAAGCGATCATCAAGAAGCTGAACCGGAAGGCGGAAATCGGCTTCCGCGAGGCGGAGATTTGGGGGGCTGCTGCGGAGCTGCTGTATAACCGCGCTTATCCTTACGAGGATCTGGACCGGCTATGGAAGATTCTGCTGCTGCACCAATTCCACGATATTCTGCCGGGTTCCTCCATCCATCGCGTCCATGAAGAGGCGCAGATTGAGCTGAAAGCATTAAATGAAGACGTGTACGCCATGGCTTCGGATACAAGGGGGGCGTTCACGGACAATGATGCTTCCCGGGTTACCGTCTTTAACTCGTTGTCCTGGCCGAGACAGGAACTGGTCGCGTTGCCTGCTGGCGTTCACGGAATTGTGGACGGGAACGGAGCGGTTCTGCCGGTGCAATTGCACGAAGGCGTTACCTATGCCGAGGTGGAGGTCCCATCTATGGGTTGGTCGACGTACAAGGCTGAAGCGGAAGTGGCGGCGGATGCCCCAGCAGCGTCTACGGTCCTTGCCACGGAATCGCGTCTGGAGAACGAATGGATTGCGATTGAAGTGAACGAACGGGGCGAGTTGACGACTATTTTTGACAAGGAGACCGGCGCGGAATGGGCGGCGGATCACTGCAACGTCATGCGGATGTACCGGGATCAGAACTCGGATTTCGATGCTTGGGAGATCGACCGGCGTTACCGCTTGGCACCCGTCGAGCTGAATGCGAGCGCCAAGGTAACCGTTACCGCGAACGGCCCGCTCTTCGCGAATATTCGGATTGAGCGTGAACTGAACCAATCGACCCTGATCCAGGATATCCGGCTCTGTGCCGGCAGCCGCCGGGTGGAATTCCATACGACGGTTCACTGGCGCGAGAAGAACAAGCTGCTGAAGGTCGACTTCCCGGTTCGCGTCCATGCGAACGAGTCGCTGCAGGAAATCCAGTTCGGTTACGTCAAGAGACCGAATCATGACTCGCGTCCGCATGATGCGGATCGTTACGAAGTGGTTCAGCATAAATGGTCGGCGCTTGCGGAGGCGAACCGCGGCTTCGCGCTGCTGAATGACTGCAAATACGGGATTTCCGTCAACGACAACACGATGAGTTTGACGCTGCTTCGGGCTCCAAC
>DJTQ01000135.1 GCA_002439285.1 Paenibacillaceae bacterium UBA6304 | reverse complement strand
CCAATGCCAACCTTTCGGTTTGCGTCAGCAACGATTTTATGAAAGCCGTGAAGGAAGATCTGGATTGGGATTTGGTATTCCCGGACACGACGGAAGAGAATTACAACGAAATTTGGGACGGCGATCTGGATAAATGGAAAGCGGCTGGCCGCAAAGTGGTCCACTTCAAGACAGTCAAAGCGCGCGATGTGTGGCATACGATCATGGAATCGGCTTGGAAATCGGCCGAGCCGGGCGTCGTATTCATGGAGTATTACAACCAAATGTCCAACAGCTGGTATTTTAACCCGATCATTTGTACAAATCCGTGCGGAGAGCAAGGGCTGCCGGCTTGGGGCGTATGTAATCTGTCGGCGATGAACTTGTCCAAATTCTATGATGAAGCCAACCATGATGTTGCCTGGGACGATTTGGCAACCACAACCCGGTACTCGGTTCGGTTCCTGGACAATGTTATTAACAAGACGCCATATCACTTCGATGAAAATGAGAAGAACCAGAAGAACGAGCGTCGCGTAGGTCTCGGGACCATGGGCCTCGCCGAGCTGATGATCAAATTGAACATCCGTTACGGCAGTCCGGAATCGCTCGTGTTCCTTGATAAATTATACGGCTTCATCGCCAAAGAAGCTTATTTGGCATCGGCCGACATCGCTGAAGAAAAGGGTTCATTCCCGGCCTTTGAAGCGGATAAATATTTGCAAAGCGGATTTATGAAGGTGATGACGGAGGTTTACCCTGAAGTTGGCGAGGCCGTCCGTGAAAAAGGTGTCCGCAACGTCACGATCATTACCCAGGCGCCAACCGGCAGCACGGGAACGATGGTAGGCACATCGACAGGCATTGAGCCGTACTTTGCTTTCAAATACTATCGTCAAAGCCGTCTCGGCTTCGATGAGCAGTTCGTTCCGATCGCGAAGGAGTGGATCGATGCTCATCCGGGCGAAGCGCTGCCTGACTATTTTATTACTGCGATGGATTTGTCGGCAGAGGATCACATCCGAGTGCAAGCTGCAATTCAACGCTGGGTTGACAGCTCGATTTCGAAAACCGCCAACTGCCCTTCCGATTTCACGGTGGAAGAGACGAAGCGTTTGTATGAACTGGCGTTCGACTTAGGCTGCAAAGGCGTAACGATTTACCGCGACGGCAGCCGCGATACGCAGGTCCTTCAAACCGAGAAGAAGGAAGACAAGGCCGAGACTGCAGCGCCAGCGAAGGAAGCGGCAGCAGCTTCCTTTAGCGGAGTCGCAGCTTCGGAATCGGAACATGAAACGCTGAACGGATTGCACCAAAGCCTCGCGGTTTCCGAAGAAACCGTTGAAGCGCAAAGTATGCCGGTCGTAGACAAGCAGTACAAAAAACGCCCGCAAGTGCTTCACGGTGCAACGTACAAAATCAACACGCCATTCGGCATGGCATATATCACGATTAATGACCTGAACGGGATTCCGAGCGAAATCTTCTTGAATGTAGGCAAAGCCGGTTCCGACGTGTTCGCCATGGCGGAAGCTTTGGGCCGCGTCTGCTCTCTGTTCCTCCGTTACGGAGACCACGGGCAAAAGGTTGAGTTGCTCATCAAGCACTTGAAAGGCATCGGAGGTTCCGGCGCGATCGGCTTTGGTCCGAACCGCGTGGAATCTATTGCCGACGCGGTGGCCAAAGCGCTGGAAACGCATGTGCAAAACGGTCCGTATGATGATCATGATCCAGCTCCGGTAGCAGCTACCTTGGCGCATCATGAAGATCACGCTGAAGCCAGCGGCTCGGTAGGTGGTCATGACCACCATCACGGGGCTATGGCAACTTCCCGCGACCTGTGCCCGTCCTGCGGCTCCGCCTCGCTGATCAACATCGAGGGTTGCAAAACCTGCAGTAACTGCGGGTATAGTAAGTGCTCGTAAGAGGAAAAAGAGAGATCGAGCCAAGTTTGCAAAGAAAGAACAACTATATATAGAAGAACAATGGAGATATGATTGAAAAGGGTTAGTTCTGTCCGTTAGATAAAATATAAAATCACAGAGAGACATGTAAAAATGGTCAAGATCGAGAAAATCGAACCTTGGAATCCGAAAGTATCGGAGACTACTGCTACTAGCAGTGGTCTCCTTTTTTATATTTTGACGTTAAAAGGAGTGTAAGAAAATGGACAAAGAAGGAATCGAGGAAATGCTGTGCGTTTCCATCTATCTGGATGAGACAGGATGGATCCGGTTGCAATTTCCATACCGAACGGAATGGATTGAACGTATTCGTGCTATACCCGGGCGTAAATGGGATGGTCGGAATAAACAGTGGATCGTGCCGGCGGTGGATGAGACCGTAATCATTTTAAGCTCTGTACTGAGAGACATTCCGGTGAGGGTGTGTGATCCACGTTTGTATGTCCAATATCCCAAGATGGCAACTTTATGCGGATCTGAGGATTTTCTCGCGCTGCAAATGCTTGACGATGGGTTAAGGAGAAAAGGCTATAGCCCTAAAACGCGAAAAGCTTACCTCGGTCATGCCGAACGCTTTATCCGCCAATCGACACTACCGGTCGATCAAGTTGGCCAGGGAGAGTTGGATGCGTATTTTTTGAAGTTGATGAAAGAAAATGAGCACTCCGCCTCTTTTGTAAACCAGAGCATTAGCGCTCTTCTATTTTGGTTTCGGGATACCCTGAAGCGTTACGATCTGCCCCGCCATTGGGTGAGACCTAAAGGCATCAAAAGGTTGCCTTCCGTATTATCGGATCAGGAGGTCATGAATTTGTTAAAAGTTACAACTAACGAGAAGCATCGTTTACTGCTTGCACTAGCGTACTCCTCCGGACTTCGGGTTAGCGAAGTGGTTCGATTGAGGCGTAAAGACCTTGAGCTTCTCCGGCAAATGGTTCATATCCGGAATGCAAAAGGCGGCAAAGACCGTTATACCCTGCTCTCCAGTTTCGTAATTCAAATGATTAAGAATTATATCAAGTCAAATCCGATCATAGATTACCTCTTTCCTGGAGGCGGAAATAACCCGGGACATCTATCTGAACGAACTGCACAAATCATTTTTGAGCGGGCCTTGCACAAAGCGGACATCAACAAAAAGGCTTCCATCCACACGCTTCGCCATTCCTTTGCAACTCATTTATTAGAAGGTGGCACTGACATTAGGTATATCCAAGAGCTCCTGGGTCATGCCAACGTTCGTACAACACAGATCTATACTCACGTCAGTAAAAAGAACCTGGGAAATATCCGCAACCCGCTCGATCGTATCCTTGACGAGCAGGATGCCTGGAAGAAGAAGGAATAGCCGTACATTCGTCTAATATACATGTATGTTGCTTTCTACGAAATCGCAGATTCAGCTGGAATCGGGAGGTTTGTGAATTCGGGGAAAGAACGTTATGCGAAATACAGGTAAACAATAATAAGATCAAAAACCGAGGTGAATTAATGACCTGGTCAAAATTAAGGGTTTCAATAAAAGAATTAATTACACCTGAGCTTAGAAAGCGAATTGATATCCATGCAACAAGATACCATGATGCTCATGATCATCATGGAGAGGCGTGGCTTACTTTAGATGGAAAGAAGAT
>DJTQ01000065.1 GCA_002439285.1 Paenibacillaceae bacterium UBA6304 | reverse complement strand
TGGGAACAGCGGGAAAATGATCTTTTCAGTGCCGCAAATTGTGGGTTATATTGCCAACAAATACGCACTGGATGAAGGAGATCTCATATTCACGGGAACTCCGGAAGGGGTGGGGCCTGTCTGCCAGGGGGACCATTTGGAACTTGCTTACGGTTCTAACGTACTGGGCAGCTTTGAAATTGCGACAGGACCCAAGTCAACACAATGATGGATTGGATCATCGGGGCGCTAGGCGCCCTTTTGGTCTCTATGGCCGCTTACTGGAAATCATCCCTGTCTCTGTCGGGCATGATCGCTGCCACGGTGATGGGGATGGTTTATTATGGAGCGGGCAATTTGTTCTGGTTCGGTCTATTGCTGCTGTTCTTCATTACGTCCTCGTTATTCTCCAAATTCCGTGGAGACCGGAAGCAGGAACTGGAGAAGTCCTATGCCAAAACCGGCCGGAGAGACGCCGGTCAGGTGTTCGCCAACGGCGGGCTGGGGATGCTGGCCTGCATGGGCAACGTCATCTGGCCTGATCCTGTTTGGGCCTATGTATTCGTAGGTACCATGGCTGCGGTTACCGCCGACACGTGGGCGACGGAATGGGGCGGGCTCAGCCGCAAGCCGCCGAGGTCGGTGCTGACCTGGAAGCCGATGCCCGCCGGGACTTCCGGCGGGGTATCGCTGCTCGGCAGCACCGCCGCGCTGGTTGGCGCGGTTCTGATCGGCGGAGTCGCCTGGCTGCTGCTGCGGTGGACTGGCGGGACAAGCACCGGCTCAGCCGCTCTTCCTTCTCTGTCCATCTGGCAGTGGCTTATGGTCGGCGGCCTCTCGGGCTTTGCAGGCGCATTCGCCGACTCCCTGCTCGGCGCAACCATCCAGCGGATGAACCGCTGTCCGGTATGCGGCAAGAGCGTGGAGGTGGACAACCATTGCGGCGTCGATACCGTACCCGAGCGAGGACTGCGCTGGATGAGCAATGATGCGGTAAATGTGCTCAGTGCGTTTGCCGCAGGCTTGATCGCTTGGGGACTTGCCGTGCTGTTGACATAGAATGGCCTTTACCATTAGAGAGTGGGTTAAATTTAATGAATATATTAACTGTGGAACAATTAACGAAGAGCTATGGCGAAAAAGTTCTGTTTCAAGATGCCTCATTCGGCATGGATGAACATGACAAAATCGGCGTGATTGGAGTCAACGGCACGGGGAAATCAACGTTTCTTCGCGTTATTGCCGGGCTGGAGCCTGCAGATGAAGGCAGAGTTTCGGTGAACCGGGATACCCGGATTACCTTTTTATCACAGAATCCTGAATTTGATCCTGATATTACCGTACTGCGAGGGGTGTTCCAAAACGGCGGACCTGAGCTGGAGGTCGTCTCTGCTTACATGGAAGCCATGGATGAACTGGATTTGTTACCGACCGACGAAGTCCTTCAGGCCAAAGTGACGAAGCTGAGTCAAGAAATGGACCGGCTTCAGGCCTGGAGCCTGGAGAGCGACGCCAAAAGCGTGTTGTCCAGACTTGGGATTACCGATTTCGGACGGAAAATGGGCGAGTTGTCCGGGGGACAGCGCAAACGCGTTGCCCTAGCGTCCGCGCTTATCGTTCCTTCACAGCTGCTGATTATGGACGAGCCTACCAACCATATCGACAATGATTCCGTCGCTTGGCTGGAATCGTTCCTGCAAAAACGGCGCGGCGCGCTGCTGCTGATTACGCATGACCGGTACTTCCTGGACCGGGTCTGCAATGTCATGCTGGAGCTGGATCATGGCCGCCTATTCCGCTACGAAGCGAATTACAGCCGGTTTCTGGAGCTGAAGAGTGAACGCGAGGAGCGGGAAGCGGCCTCGGAGCAGAAGCGCCAGAATTTACTGCGGAACGAATTGGCCTGGATCCGGCGCGGAGCTCAAGCCCGTTCGACCAAGCAAAAGGCACGGATCGAGCGCTTTGAGAAGCTGCAAAACATGAAGACGGAATTCAAGGGCAGTGCGCTTGATATTTCCGTAGCTTCGACCCGCCTGGGCCGAAAAATATTGGAGATTTCCGGGCTGCGCAAAACCGCCGGAGAACGTCTGTTGATCGGCGAACTGACCTATACGGCGGTGCCCGGAGATCGCGTCGGCATCGTTGGTCCGAACGGCAGCGGGAAATCCACGCTGCTCAACATGATCGCCGGCCGGCTGCAGCCGGATGCCGGAGAAATCGAGCTGGGCCAGACGGTAAAGCTCGGTTACTTCACCCAGGAGCATCAGGAAATGGACGGCAAGCAGCGAGTGATCGAATATATCAAAGAGGAAGCCGAGGTTGTGGAGACCGCGGACGGCTCGCGGATTACTGCCGCTCAGATGCTGGAGCGCTTCTTGTTCCCGCCGGCTATGCAGTGGACTCCGATTGCGAAGCTGTCTGGGGGAGAGAAGCGGCGGCTCTATTTGCTCCGCGTCCTGATGGGCGCTCCGAACGTTCTTTTGTTGGACGAACCGACCAACGACTTGGACATTCAAACTCTGACCGTTCTTGAAGCTTACTTGGATGAATTTCCGGGTGCCGTATTCGTAGTATCCCATGACCGGTATTTTCTTGACCGTACGGTGGACAAGATTATGGCGTTTGAAGGCGGCGGCGTGGTTGCCGTGCATGTCGGGGATTATAGCGATTATGAGGAACGTCTGCATGCATCGGGCAAAGATGCCATGAGCCCCGGTCTATCGGCCTCAGGAGCAGCCGGCGGCAAGAGTCCGGCAGGAAAGACTGCGGACAGCAAGGTGGCAGGTGGAGCGGATACTCCAAACAGTTCGTCCGCTTCAACGGCCGGAAGCAGCAAGGATCCCGCCCGCGGAGAGAAGCTGAAGTTCAGTTATAACGAGCAGCGGGAATATGAGACGATCGACGAGAACGTGGAAGCTGCCGAGGAGCGGCTAGCAACGATTACGGAAGGCATGGCAGCGGCCGTCAGCGATGCGGTCAAGCTGCAGGAGCTGATGCAGGAGCAGCAGGAAGCCGAAGCGGAGCTGGAGCGGTTGATGGACCGCTGGGCTTATCTGAACGAACTGGCCGAGAAGATCGACAGTCAGCGGAACGGGTAGTCGCTTCATTGCAAGCCCGATGATCTATGGATAAGGGTCTTTTAGGACGCTATTTTCACTATATTGAGCTTTGTGAGAGGGATAAGGGATTTTTAAGGTCTTATTTATCAATAAATCGTAGTATTAGGATGTTTTCCTCCTGATTTCTTGAAATAGCACCCTGAAAGTCCTCTATTCCAACCATGACGCTGCCTCGGGGCCAAATAAGGCCCTTATTGATCCCTATTCTAATCTCTAATATAAAGCGCCCCCAAATCTACTAAGGATTTTGGGGGCGGTTTTGTTGTCTCAGCATAATACGCCGTTCGCAATCGACATCATCAGCTTGATCCGGTTGATCTGGTTAACTTCGCTGGCACCCGCGTCGTAGTCGATCGCCGCTATGTTGGCATCCGGGTACATCTCCTTCAAGCCTTTGACCATGCCGCGACCGGTGATGTGATTCGGCAGGCAGGCGAACGGTTGAATGCAGACGATATTGTTGACGCCGTGATCCAGCAGCTCCATCATCTCCGCGGTCAGGAACCAGCCTTCGCCCATCTGGTTTCCCACGGATACGAGCCGACTGGCTTTATCCGCCAGATCATAGATGCTCTCCGGAGGCGTCAGGAACCGGCTGTGTTCCAGCGCTTTTTTGACTGGCTTGCGGTATATCTCCAGATAGCCGATCACCATCGGATTGACAAGCCCAAGCATTTTACTCTTGCCGAGCTGATCCGCTTTGTAAATCGGGTTATACAGGCAGTAGAACATAAAGTCCAGAAAATCCGGTACGACCGCTTCACCGCCCTCGTCCTCAATGACCTCCACGAGCCGGTTGTTGGCATCGGGATGGAACTTGATCAGAATTTCACCGACGATGCCGACCCGGGGTTTCTGCTCACCGGTGAGGGGCAATGCCTCGAATTCCGCGACCATCGCGTTAATGTATTCTTTGTATTGGGCAAAGGAAAACCGCTGTAGTGAGTGGCGGCATAAATTCATCCACTTCCGGAACAATAGCTCCGTATCCCCGCGATGGAGCTCGTAAGGACGGAAGCGATATAACAGCCGCATCAGCAAGTCGCCGTAGCAGGCGGCAGCGATCAGCCGGTTAATCATCTTCAG
>DJTQ01000356.1 GCA_002439285.1 Paenibacillaceae bacterium UBA6304 | reverse complement strand
ATTCCGGTAGCTCCGTGTGAGTTGAAATCATGTCGTATTCGACATACTTTTGTGCCATTTCTGTTATGCGATCAGGTCTCATCCTCTGCCTCCGAGCCGCTATTCCTGACATCCCGAATCTCATAAAAAGTTCGAAGATGTCACAATCTTGTCTATTATAGCATATGTTTTTGGGGAGCGCACGAAGCTTAGCTAATTGACACCTTGCCTCCAGAGATGGGTTTCTGTCATCCTAAACAACGCACGAAGCTCTTTCGGCAGTTCCTTGTCTCCCGCATTCCGTAGTTCCTCCAGCGCCGATTCCGACCACTCCTCCCGACGGACGTCTGCGGCAAGCAAGAGATATCTAGTTCCGAGCCACCGGTCCTCCGCAACGAGGCGCAGCAGCAACTGATCGATATTTGAAGTCCTTTCGAAGGAAAATGAGATCAGCTCGGCTATGCCGCTGTATAACTCGCCCTTATTAAAATGTTCTTCCGACACTTTCAGATCCACGGACAGAACGTTTCTGTTCACATCGACCTTTGCGATCGGAACGGGCAGCTCAATCGTCGACAAACCGTCAACCAGATTGTCGTCATTCAATTCCGCCGGTTTGCCCGACTCGAATACCGCTGCGGAAACAGGCCTGCCAGCTTCAAAAATCGGACCGCCAACCCTAGTAACAACCGAGAGTAGCAGTGCGCTTGCCACCATAAAAGTCAGGCTCTGAAGAATCCATTTCGATTTCACGGGACTCCCCCTCTTCGTCGTTCACCGGTCATCCCGGACAGACATTAGAGTCTATATCCCATTGTACAAAAGAAAAAAGCAGGCTATGCCTGCAATTTCAAATTCATTCTTCCGTATCGATGATACCGAGCTTCGTGTAGACGACGGCTTTGCCTCTTACTTTTACAGCTGAAGTGTGATCGGTAAACTGGGCAATCAGAACCTCGCCTTTATCCAGCTTTTCCGTGTGGTGAAAACGCGTGTCTTTTCCCCGCGTAAGCCCGATCACCGTGACACCCTGTTCCTTCGCCTTAACGACGAAATAGTCCCCGTTGCTGACGCCTTGCTCGGCGCCCCCTGCATTAGCGGCATGCTGCTGATCCATGAAGGCATTCCTCCTCCAATCTATAGTGCCAAAATAGAGGTTGTTCAAAAAGTCGACTTTTTGAACACATACTAAAAGAAAAGGCCGTGAACAAAATGCCCACGGACTTTATTTACACGGAAGATATGTAGAAATCTTTATTTAATTCCGTCTTTGAGCGCTTTGCCTGGTTTGAATGCCGGGATTTTGCTCGCAGGGATTTCGATTTCTTCTCCGGTTTGCGGGTTACGACCTTTACGGGCGGAACGTTCGCGGACTTCGAAATTGCCGAAACCTACCAGTTGTACCTTATCTCCGCTTTGAAGAGCTTCGGAAATTGCTTCAAAAATGGCATCAACCGCTTTGGTTGCGTCTTTCTTGGACAATTCCGCGCTTTCAGCTACTTGAGAAATCAAGTCGGATTTATTCATCAGGGTTCACCTCCCTACCAAATGGATTATATCATTCTGATATTCTGTGTTTCCGTTTTGCCGTAGAATATACGTTGAACCGCGCATATTACGTGCAAATCCCCGGTAAAACCGCAGTTTCGAACACGATTCGGGGGCGCGGAACAAACTTATCGTAATACAGCCCATCGATATTTTCAAGTTTTTTAGGTAGAACAGGCCAAAACTATGTAAGAAGAACTACTGAAATTGATGTTAGGGCACGTACGTAAAATGTTCCTGCGATCACTTTTGTTAAATCATCGGAGGGCAAAAAGCAGGGCAAGCTGATACGTTCAGCCTGCCCTGCTTATTTTTTATAGGATGATAGCAATGAGTCCGCCGGAACCTTCGTTGATAATTCTGCCAAGCGTCTCCTGCAGCTTGTAACGGGCATTATCCGGCATCATGGCAATTTTGCCCTGAATTCCTTCTCTCACGATAGAATGCAGCGAACGGCCGAAAATATCGGATTCCCAGATTTTGATCGGATCGTTCTCGAAATCTTGCATCAAGTACCGGACGAGCTCCTCGCTCTGCTTCTCCGTTCCGATAATCGGCGCGAATTCGGATTCTACGTCGACGCGGATCATATGAATCGACGGCGCCGTCGCTTTCAGTCTCACTCCGAATCTCGAGCCTTGACGAATGAGTTCCGGCTCGTCGAGCGCCATTTCGGCAAGCGACGGTGCGGCGATGCCATATCCGGTAGTCTTGACCATTTCGAGCGCTTCCGCAAACCGGTCGTATTCCTTCTTGGCATGCGTGAAATCCTGCATCAGTTGAAGCAGATGATCCTTGCCACGGATCTCTACACCGACCACTTCCATGAGAATATGGTCATAGAGATCATCAGGTGCATAGAGATCGATCTCCGCCACGCCCTGACCCATGTTCAGGCCGCTGAGCCCGGCACGGTCAATGAAATCGTATTCCATGAAATTGCTGACCACACGATCGACATCCCGAAGCCGGCGAATGTCTTTAACAGTGTCGCGAACGGAATTCTCGTAATTGCTGCGGAGCCAGTGGTTCTCATTGAGCACCATAACCCAGCTAGGAAGGTTGACGTTGACTTCATGAACCGGGAACTCGTAGAGAACTTCCCGCAATACGCCAGTCACGTCTTCTTCGGTCATCGTAGCGGCGCTCAGCGTAATGACCGGGATATCGTATTTGGCGGCCAGTTCGCCGCGCAATTGTTGGGCTTCTTCGCTGTTCGGACGCGTCGAGTTAATGACGAGCACGAACGGCTTGCCGACTTCCTTCAACTCGGCTACCACGCGCTCTTCTGATTCCACGTAGGAATAACGAGGAATGTCGGCGATGGTGCCATCCGTCGTCACAACAACGCCCAAGGTGGAATGCTCCTGGATGACTTTGCGGGTTCCGATTTCGGCCGCTTCCTGGAACGGGATCGGTTCTTCGAACCATGGTGTGGAAATCATCCGCGGTCCGTTTTCATCTTCGTATCCTTTGGCGCCTTCAACCGCATAACCGACGCAGTCCACGAGCCTAACGTTGACCTCAAGTCCTTCGGCGACCTTGATTTGTACCGCATTGTTCGGAACGAACTTCGGCTCGGTCGTCATAATCGTCTTGCCGGCCGCGCTTTGCGGAAGTTCATCCACCGCCCGGATCCGGTCCGCCTCGCTGGAAATGTTTGGGAGCACCACCGTTTCCATGAATCGTTTGATAAACGTTGATTTGCCGGTGCGGACAGCCCCGACGACACCCAGATAAATATCTCCTCCGGTACGTTCGGCAATGTCCTTAAAAATGTCCACTTTCTCCAATACCAATGATATCCCCTCCTCAAAATTCGCCGAAGGAAAAATGCTTTGAGAGCATCCGCTTCGTTATTCACCAACAATTTGAAATCTTAGCTACAGCAGGAGCGGCAGCTCCCTTTACCCGTGTCCGCCGCCGCAAATCCCGGTGGAAAGAACATAAACGAAGCGGCGTAACTCGTACATGCATTTGGACTAGTAACATCATATGTACCAGATGCGGATTTATGACGGAATACACCATCCGAGCCCACTTTTTTTAACCGGCGCTTCGTCACGAGCAAGGCGGGTCATTTTCCGCCATATTAAAAGGGTATGAGTCTATCGATTCCAATATGACAACGAAGCTTAAGGAAATTGGTATTCTATTATTCTGTTTTAGACACTGATATGGAGCACCGGTAAATATATCTTTATCTCCCTTTCATCGTCAGCCGCTTCGCTAGTTCCGTCAAATCCAGTCCCTTCAGGGCGCCTTCCACAAGTTCGGGAAGCAGGGCCGGGGTACAGGCAAAACAAGGCGTACCGTTCTTCGCAAGCGTACTGGCCAGTTGTTCGTCATAGAAGGGCTTACCTTCATCGGACAAGGCTAGCAGACAAATACTTTTAACTCCTGATTCATTCATTTCCCGCATCCGGCGAATCAGCCTGGACTGATTCCCCCCTTCATAGAGGTCGGAGATCATAATGAATAGGGTCTTTCTCGGTTCTTGGATAAACTGTTCGCAATAAGCCACGGATTTATCGATATTCGTTCCGCCGCCAAGCTGAATGCCGAACAGCATATCTACCGGGTCATTCGCGCATTGCTCCGTCAGATCGACCACTTCGGTATCAAATACGACAACCCTGGTATCGAGCGCGGGAATACTGGCAAAGATCGATCCGACCACGGATGCCCATATCACGGATTCCGCCATGGAACCGCTCTGGTCGATATCGACGATCACCGTCCATTCCTTATTGCTCTTCACCCGGTCAAAAAAATAGAACCGTTCAGGAATGATCACCTGACGCTCTTTATCATAATTTTTCAGGTTCCGCTGGATGGTACGCTTCCAATCGATGCCGCTTAAGGACGAGATCGGCGTGTGCTGCCTGCGGTTCAGGGCGCCGGTCACTGCCCGCCTAAGCTCCTGCTCCATCCGCTTGATCAATTCGTCCACTACCGCCTGCACGAGCATGCGAGCCGTTTCTTTTGTCTGCTCCGGAATTTTGCCTTTCAGCATCAATAAGGTTCCGACAAGCTGAATATCCGGCTTCACGCTGGCCAATACCTCCGGTTCGAGCAGCAGTTGCTTCCAGCCTTTGCGTTCCATCGCATCCTGTTGAATGACCGAAACGACGTCTTCAGGAAAAAAAGTCCGCACATCCCCAAGCCACTCGGCAAGCCGCGGAGCGGATTTGCCGTTTCCCGCCCCACGGCCTTGAGAACCGGTTGCGGAACCTCCGCCCGCTCCAGATCCATCGGTTTGGTCATAGATGGCGGCGAGCGCGCGGTCCATGATCACTTCCTCGCCGGTCAACTCCATTCCGCCCCCACCGGACTGCCTGTTCAGCTCTTTTTCGGCTGCGGCGCCCAGAATCAGCCGCCAACGAGATAATGTTTGACGATCCACGATAGTCCCCATCTTTAAAAGTCCTCAAAATCAAAATCATTCAATTCATCCAGCATTCGGGCTTCGTCCTCCTTAAGATCGTCCGTCAGTATTTCCGCAACCTGCTCCACATCCACCTTCCAGAGCTCTCCAAGCAGCTCGGCGACCATCGTCTTCTCTTTCGAACTAAATGAGCTGAATGCCCGCCGCAAAAAAACTAACGCACGCACAAATTCATCATCTTCAAGCTTGCAGATATATTCATTCAGCTGTTCCCAAAGACTCATTCGCGATAACAGCGCATAACGATTGCGCATCGCCAGGCCCTCGAACCAGCCTGCCCCAAGATCCGCCGAAATCCCCGGGGACAAACGTCGCGAGACTTCGGCCGAGCATTGCTCTGCAGTCAACTCCCCGCGCTCCAGTAAAATCGCGCAAGCGAGTCCCGAGAGCCTGGCATGGGCGTCATCGCGGTCGGACAATTCCGTCAGCACCTGAATCCACAGTCCTTCATCCACTTCTTGGCTGTGCTCGGCCGCGACATTATTCAATTCATTCATCGCGGATGCCATCGCTTGCGCCACCTCGTCATTACATCGGCTGGCCTCATTCAAAAACAGACATGCCTTCATAAACAATTGCCTTAGCAGTGGAATTAAAGGTGTCGCATCTATCTTACGTATGCCGCCAAAATGGATCAACTGGGACAGTTTTCTTGCGGCTGCGGCCATTTGGACCACATCCTGGCTGTCTACCGCCAGTTTTTGCAGCGTCTGCCGCCCTGCCTCCATCTGTTGGATCATGCCGCATTCATAAGCGAC
>DJTQ01000014.1 GCA_002439285.1 Paenibacillaceae bacterium UBA6304 | reverse complement strand
TGCGCGCCGCGGGCGTGCCGCCGTTGGCGCTGCTAGCCGCAGCGCCGGAAGGCGCGCTTGCGCTGCCATAGGCAGGCGCCGGCGCAGCTGTGCCCGGGCGAGCTTCGCTGCCCGGCCCCCCCCCGCCAGGCGCGTTCGTGCCTGGCAGGGCGCTCGTCGGCGCGGCTTCCAGCCGGGCGGTCGGGAAGTGAAATTGTTCCTGGATCAGCGATCCGGAACCCGACTTCCCGAGCTGCTGCTTGACGACCTGAGGAATGAGCACCTGCTCGGACAACACTGTCCGCAGGCTGGACTCCACAAAAGCGTTCAGCTCGATTTCCTTGCTGAACCGCACCTCCAGCTTGGCTGGATGCACATTGACATCGACCAAGGATGGATGCATGTCCAGCGACAGCACAACCAGCGGATAACGGTTAATCGGCAGGAGCGTATGGTAGGCCCTGAGAATCGCTTGCTGCAGTCCCTGGTTGCGAATAAACCGCCCGTTCACCATCGTCGACATTCCTCCGCGATTCGAGCGCGTCATTTCAGGCAACCCGATGAAACCGGAGATTTTGTAGTCGGGATTCTCGGCTGAGATCGGGATCATCCCTTTTGACGTATTGACCCCGTAAATGGAAGCGATGACCTGCAGCAAGTCGCCGCCCCCCTGGCTTTGCAGCAGCGAATTGCCGTTATGCTTCAGGTTGAAGGCGATCTCCGGATGCGCTAGCGCCTGACGATACATGACATCGGAAATATGCCCGAGCTCGGTCTGGATCGTTTTCATATATTTCAGCCTTGCTGGCGTATTATAGAACAATGCCTTTACCGTAATATCCGTCCCTTGCGGCGCGGCGGTGGCCTCATTCTCTTTCAGAGAGCCGCCTTCAATCGCAATCACGCGGCCAAGTCCGCTATCATCGCTGGATGATACCAGTCTGACCTTGGCGACGGCCGAAATACTCGGCAAAGCCTCGCCGCGAAATCCAAGGCTGCGGATCTGGAACAGATCGCGGCCGGATACGATTTTGCTTGTTGCATGACGGTAAAAAGCGGTTTCGCAGTCATCGGCTTCAATCCCGGAACCATTATCGGTCACCCGGATTAATTCCAGTCCGCCTTCTTCCACCAGAACCTCGATTTTTGTCGCCCCTGCATCGACAGCGTTCTCCACAAGTTCCTTGACCACGGAAGCCGGCCGCTCGACCACTTCTCCCGCCGCAATCTGGTTGGCGATATGCTCGTCCAGTATCGTAATTTTTGCCACGATGATTCCCTCCCTGCTCACCTGCTCGGCGATTAATAAGCAATTGGCATGAATTCCAATTGGTAACCCGGCACGAAAAACTCGAACCGGGATCATTTGACTAGTTGTTATATTGTATTTGCAATATTACGGTCTTTTGGGGCCTTATTTTCTTAAATTTGAGCCCTAGCTCCTAAATAAGGGCATTTTGGGCTCTTATTTGTCTCCATCTTGCTTAAAATCGGTTATCAGAAGCTTCGTCTGCAAAATAAGACCCTAAAAGTCCGCTATTTCCTTCCTAAAATCGAAAATCACACAAATAGCGTCCTAAAAGTCCCTTATTACTCATACGACCGAGCTAAGATACTTGCATCGTCAGTAGTCAGTAGTAGTTTGAGGTCAGTAGTCTGTGCTCAGTAGTCTGTGCTCAGTAATCAATAGTCAGTGGTCAGTGGTCAATCGCGCCAGTCGCCGATTCTCAGTAGCCAGAATAAGGACGGCTCAGTCTATGCCCAAGATCCGGGTAACGCTACAAGCTTCTTGCCTTTTGCTTCAGCTCATTAATCAGCTGCATAGCTTCCAGCGGCGTCATATTCATCAAATCTGCATCCTTCACCATTTTGACGATTAGCCTGAGAGCGGGGTCTTCCTGAGCAGGTTTCGGCTTCTTGGCCGGAAGCTCGTCCGCAAAGATCGATAACTGGACCACTTCCTGTTCCCCGATTTCAGCTTGCTTTTGATCCTGATTAAGCAACAAACCCGCTGCGTTTTCTTGAACAGAAAAATCGGAGGGGGCCAGTCCAGATGTTGCTCCATCCGAATCCCCAGCTATTACTCCACCCTTATCACCGACCTGCTTGTCCGGCAGTTCGCGGGTATTATCTTTATCAGCCGGCGCTATTGCCACTTCCTCGTGCACTCCGGCAGTCACAGCTGCAGCCGCTTGCTCGAAGCCTTGGAGTAAGCCGTAAGCACGCTCAATAATACCTCCGGGAAGTCCGGCAAGCCGTGCGCAATAGATACCGTAGCTCGTATCGGCCGCACCTGGGATCAATTTGCGGAGGAAATGCACCTTATCTCCGCTTTCCTGAACCGCCATCCGGTAATTTCGTAACCCGGACAAGCTGCTCTCCAAATGGGCTAGCTCGTGAAAATGCGTCGAAACGAGCGCCTTGCAGCCGATATGATCGTGAACGTATTCAATCACGGCCTGCGCAATCGCCATGCCTTCGCTGGTCGAAGTGCCCCGGCCCAATTCGTCGATGATGATCAGGCTGCGGGCCGTCGCTTTTTCCGTCATGACTTGAATGTCAGCCATTTCCACCATAAACGTGCTCTGTCCGCCAATCAGGTCATCCGCGGCCCCGATCCGCGTAAAGATGCGGTCAACCAGCGGGATCTCCGCTTTTGCGGCCGGAACAAAACTGCCGATTTGCGCCAGGATGGAGATGAGCGCCACTTGTCTCATGTAAGTGCTTTTCCCCGCCATGTTAGGACCGGTAATGAGCAGAATGCCCGCCTCATCTCTCTTCAGCTTGGTGCCGTTGGAAATAAATGCGGTATCCTTCATCACGGATTCAACCACCGGATGACGTCCCTGTTCGACAACCAGATCAAATCCATCGGTCAGAACCGGCTTCACGAAGCCGCATTCGGAAGCAACCGCGGCAAGGGAACGAAGCACGTCGATTTCCGCGATTCGTTCAGCAAGGCGTTGCAGTCGCTGAATATCTCCCGCTATGCGTTCCCGAAGCTCGTTAAACAGCCGGTATTCGAGATCCGCCATCTGCTCCTCCGCTTCCAGGATCAAGGTCTCCTTCTCTTTCAGCTCGGGGGTCACGAAGCGCTCGGCATTGGCCAGCGTTTGCTTCCGCTCATAACGGCCTTCGGGCAGTGCGGATAAATTTGATTTCGTCACTTCGATGTAATAACCGAACACTTTGTTGTAGCCGATCTTCAGCGACTTAATGCCGGTTGCCTGGCGCTCCGAAGCCTCCAGCTCCGCGATCCAGCGCTTGCCGTTGCTTCCGGCTTCACGCAGCTCATCGAGCCGGGAATGGTACCCGGCTTTAATCACATTGCCATCCCGGACCGAAACCGGGGGCTCGTCCGCAATCGCCGATTCTATCATATCGGCCAAGTCGGAACAGGCATCCATGCCGTCCGCGATTCCCCGGAGCGTACTTGATGGGGATGCGGCACACAGTTCTTTGATGGCAGGAACCTGAAGCAGAGATGACTTTAAGGCGATCAAATCCCGGCCGTTCGCGCTGCCATAGGCGATTCGTCCAGTTAACCGCTCCAAATCATAGATATCAATCAGTGACTGGCGAAGGTCCTCCCGTAAAATAAACCCGCTATGCATCGCCTCCACCGCTTCAAGTCTCTCTTCGATCCGGCTCCGCTGCAGGAGCGGCTTATCAATCCAGCGCCGTAGCAACCGCGCGCCCATCGACGTTTCGGTCCGGTCCAGAAGCCATAGCAACGAGCCTTTCTTCGACCGTTCCCGAACGGTCTCGACGAGTTCCAGATTCCGCCGGGTGAACGGATCCAGAATCATATACTGCTCGGGCTCGTAGGAAGAGATTTTGGTTAGCTGGCCCAGCGAGCGTTTTTGTGTTTCGCTCAGGTAGCCAACGAGCAAAGCGATACAGTCTCTGCGTTCATTGTCCAGCCGGATCCACTGCGACTCGCCGAATTGCTCCCGGCTGTCCTCCTCTTTCACTTTGGACCAAGGGGTGTATACGACCGCCTTACCGAACGGAGCGGCTTGCTCCGAAATCCACTCCAACAGAGCCTTATCCCCGATCACTTCCGACGGATCATACAGCCCGACTTCATCGCGAAGCCATTCTTTGCTGGACGGAGCCGAAGTGACATACAACTCGCCGGTCGACAAATCACAGGTTGCCAGTGCCATCAAACCGTTCCGCTCTGTCACGCACAATATGTAATTGTTCGCTCGTTCGCCTAGCGTTTTGCCCTCCATAACCGTACCGGGCGTTACCACGCGCACGATTTCCCGGCGGACAACGCCCTTGGCTGAGGCAGGATCTTCCACTTGCTCGCAAATAGCGACCTTGTAACCTTTCTCGATTAGCCGGTGAATATAGTTATCCGCCGAATGGTAGGGCACGCCGCACATCGGGATTTTGTCTTCCATGCCGCCTTCCCGGCCGGTCAGCGTAATTTCCAATTCTTTTGACGCCAACAAGGCGTCATCAAAAAACATTTCATAAAAATCGCCAAGCCGGAAAAAGAGAAATGCATCCTGTGCCTGGGCTTTAACACTCAAGTATTGCTGTATCATCGGCGTATAGGTAGCCATGTGTAACCTCCAAATTACCATTCATAGATCTCTATTATAACAGAAAGGCAAGGAGGCTTACGAGTATATATCCCTTCCAAACAACGTCTACACGGAATCGGAATACAGTCTCCATGATCGCCGAATGTCAACCGATTCGTCCCAACTGCGCCCGGACTGTACAGCAGCCAGGAATGGAGCGATATATTCTTCATATCTGGCATAAGAAGGCGCGGTGACGATATCCTTGGCAAGACGGTCCCATCTCTGCCTCAGCAACTCCTTGTTTCCGGAGTAAAAAGCATGGAACACCCTGTCCTCCTGCAGCGGGCGTTCTTGCAAACTAGTCATATCCTCGCTAATTAGTCTTGCCATGGCCACGACTCCCTTGGTCACCAGCGGTGAAACCAGAAAGCTGGGAAGGGTGCGGTATTCGAAGCCCTGGAGGTCGTCGTCGTAGCTCTGCAGCCGGAAATCTCCCAGAAAGCCGTATACCGGACGGCGCCGGGAACTCTTGCTATCTTCCAGCAGCGCTACCGGAAGCGCGAGATAGTTATCTAGCGCACGCAGCAGCTCGGCGGTCAGCGGAATGCCGCTGAAATGCAGATGTCCGCCAAGCGGAAAACCGCGCTGCGGCATCCCGCCGGCCTGCCAGAGCAGCCCGTCATCGGAAATCGCCGCCTGAGCCGAGCGGAATGCACGCAACAAATGGCGCAGGCATTCCCGCGGCTCGCTCCCCGGCTCGGGCCGCAGCTCGGCCAGCGGAAACAGCCGGCGTCCCCGGTAGCGCAGCACATCGCAGCCGGCGATCCCACGCCGGTCCAAATAACGCGATGCGGGGATTACCTTCCCCGTTCTGCCGTCAAAGAGCAGGAACTCGGGGTCCATGCCGATCAGCCTCCCCTTCTCTCCCTCCCTGCCTCTCTCTCGGCCAAATTCAGGATCAGATCTAGCGCTTGAATCTAATCCTGCTCCAGCTCTATGCTTATTCTTAGCACTATAACTCTTAGCTTGGTCTAGACCTCGGTCGGATTTCTCCTGCTCCGCAAGCATTCGTGACATGGCCTCCGCGATCAACCTGGCTGCGCGATTCCCTCCATAAACCGGAGAAGCATGCATTTCTTCAACCGTGAATCTTCCCTCTTCTCCAGCATGAATAACCACTTCACCCAGATCGAGCCCGTAGGCGTATAATGCCCTGACCGCTGTTTTGGCCAATCTTTTCCAAAGTATAGAATCCGGATCGAGTTCGTTTCCCGCTCTGTTTCCAGGCAGAGGCATTACCGTTCCTCCTGGCTGAATTGGAGAGGCATCCAGTGCCTGCAAATGGAATACGCTAACCGCATATCGTCTATGAAATCCCGCCCCGGAATGCCTTCTTCGGCTGGACAATGAGGAGGAGAGGCCCGATGATCTTAGCCGATTATCTCTTTTTAATAGCGATGCGGTCAGATAACTTTTTAAATTGCCGTTGATCGCCCATTCGCATACCCCTTGCCCAAAATAGGCATCCGGTGGACCGAAACAGATTACCTCTCCTTGGGATAAGGACCCAGAGTTCCCTTGTCTTCGCAAAGCAGGATCATGCAGTACTCCATAGGGTCCGCCCTGGGCCTCCATTGCCCGAAGCAGTCTGTTCCGGAACACGCCGCGCTCCAGATGGACCTTCAACACATGTTTCACATTCACCGACATAACAGCAATGCCTCCCCTGGTTGGCCT
>DJTQ01000133.1 GCA_002439285.1 Paenibacillaceae bacterium UBA6304 | reverse complement strand
AATCAAGCGTATGCAAAAAGCAGGCCGTCTCCGAACCTACCACCGGGGACAACCTGCTTCTTCTGCTTAAGTATGGATCATCATGCCCATTTCCCGGGCCGCCTCGATTAATACCGGGGCGAAATCCTCCAGTGTCTGCGGCGACAGCCGGCTGACCGGACCGGATACCGACAGAGCCGCGGCAATCTTGCCGGTGCGGTTGAAGATCGGTGCCGCCACCGCCGCCGCGCCGGGCTCCCGCTCTTCATAGCTCGTGGCGTAGCCGAGCTTGCGGATCTCCTGCAGCTGAGTCACGTACGCGGACCGGTCCACCGCAGCCGGCCAGTCGGCGCCCTCCAGCACGGCACGCACGACCGCCTCCTCCGCATAAGCGACCAGCACTTTGCTGGACGCACCGACGTACAGCGGCAGCCTTGCCCCAACCGGGGCGACCCGCCGGATCGCCTGGTTGCTCTGCACCGCCTGAATGCGAAGCCGGTCGGTCCCGTCGCGCAAATACAAGCTGACCGTCTCCCCGAGCCGGTCGCGAAGCTGCTCCATTTGCGGCAGCAGCAGAATAGCCGGGTCATCGGTTTGGGACAAATGGGCCGACAGCTCCCAAATTTTCAGACCGAGGCGGTATTTCTCCGTCGCCGAGTTGCGGATGACGAATCCTTTTTCCTCCAACGTGGTCAGTAGACGGTATACGGTACTCTTATGCAGTCCGATTTCCCCCGCAATTTCGGTCAGGCCCAAATCGCTGTCCTTCGTAAAACACATCAATATATCTAGCGCTCTCTCTACGGCGCGTACAGTAAGCTTCCGGTCCTCCATCAGGAAACGACCCCTCCTTAAGTTTCACCACATGAAACACGGTTACATAAATTATAAAGACAGAGACAAGGTCCCGTCAATGAAAACACAACCAATTATACCCGTGCATTGACATAAGGGACTCCTCATCATACGATAATTTTATCGGATTCGTCTTGTTTCGACATATTCCGATTCTATTCTTCGAATCCGGTTATATATGAAATATTAAATTTGAACTTTTCCATTCATGAGAGAAGCCGGGCTTCACGGAACATATATTAATACCAAATAATCACGAGGAGGGGGAACCATGAGCGAAAGAAGCGGAAGCGATCTTCCCCTGTCCGGAGGACTCAAAGAGAATGAATTCCCCGCGCTTGAAATTAGGCACATTAGCTTCAAACATATCATTGTTGCCTTGTTGTTATCGGTTCTGTTCTTTCTGCTCTTTTGCTTCGTTTCTCTACACGGCTATATCGCTTGGGTGCTGTCCAATCCGACGGTAGCTCCGCTCTATTCCAATCCTAAGCTATCCAAGAGCCTGGACTACGAGGATATCGCCTTCCCTGCCGCCGACGGCAGCAGGATCATGCAAGGCTGGTACATCCCTGCCGCGGATTCGGATAAAACGATCGTATTCAGCCATGGCTACGGGGCGAATCGCGAGGAAACCTGGATTCCGATGTATGACCTAGCCCATTACGCCCACCAGTTGAATTTTAATGTGTTGATGTTCGACTACGGATTTGCCGCCAAAAACAGCAAAGAGGTCGCTACAGGCGGCAAAAAGGAAGCCCCGCAGTTGCTTGGAGCCATCCAGTTTGCCAAGCAGCGAGGCAGTCAGGAAATCATCGTCTGGGGCTTTTCCATGGGGGCAGGTACCGCGCTGCAAGCCGCCTTAACGAGCAAGGACATCGACGGGATGATCCTGGATAGCACCTTCCTGCTTGAGCCGGATACGATGTATCATAACATCCGCCAGCATATCGACCTCCCCCGCCATCCATCATTGGAGATCATCGGAATGCTACTGCCCGTTCTAAACGGTACGAGCCTGCGACAAATTCCGTATCCCGAGGTCAAATCCGAGGATTACCCCTTCCCGATTTACTTTATCCACGGGACCGAGGATGAGAAGGCGCCTTATCCGATCGCCGAAAGACTGGCGGCAAACCAGACTAATCCCGCTTCCGGGGTCTGGATCGTAAAGGGTTCCCATCATGAGCTGATTTTCCGCGAACATCCCAAAGAATATCTGCGAATCGTTTCTACCTTTCTTAGCCAGGTCGGACAGCTTCAAGACGAGGAACGGACCTCATCTCAGACGACTAGCGGAAACAAAGACTAAACCGAATAATAAAGGTTCGTTTCGAATAGCATAGGTCAAACCTTCCTCGGAATACACTGTATACAACGATACATTCTGAGGAGGGTAACCCGATGCTGTTTGTTTACGGGCCTTATTTGCCTGTCCGCATTCTGGAAGAAATTCGTTTCTGGAAAGAACAGGAGACCGAGCACACCGATGTCATCAAAGCGATTGTCCCAGGATTGGAATCCAACTTCGTCAAGTTACTCGACGAGTGGAAGCAGGTATTCGCCGCTACCCAGCAGGCAGCAGACCACCTTCTTCAATTTGGCGTCTCCTCCAAAGAGGCAGCCTGTGACCCCAGGCTGATCAAGGAAACCGAAAGAATACTTGAAGCGTCCTTCAGGCAATCCCAGGAATTCATCCGCCAGTTATATGTCATTCTCGACCAAAGCGCGGCCGCTAAATCCGTCCCGCTGGCGAAGACCGTTCTGCTTCATATCATCCGGGAATCGGAATATTTCCTTGGCGTACTGGAGACGCTCAATCGCCCCGGCCAAATCGCCAACAGCATGACGGACGCTCACCCTTTCCTGGGGCCTTCCCGGCCAGAGACGGAGCAACTGGGTGCCGTCCTTTGGGGATCCGGGCAGGAAGATGATATATCTGCTGCCGTTAACCAGCCCACAGCCACCATCTCTGTCACCCGGATTCAGCAAGATGACCGGAGCGACAAGAAACCGGAGAATGAGGCAAACTCGGAGCCAGCCCGGATCAACAACCATCCCGTGCCTATTGGAGGCCACACGCTCCCTCCGTTGCCCTATCCGTACAATGCCCTCGAGCCATATATCGATGAGACGACGATGCGTATCCATCACGATAAGCATCATAAAACTTATGTCGACGATCTTAACAAGGCGGAGAAAAAGCTTCAGGAAGCACGCAAATCCGGCAATTTTGATCTGGTCAAGCATTGGGAGCGGGAGCTTGCCTTCAATGGGGCGGGCCATTACCTGCATACGATTTTTTGGGATACCATGAACCCCAAAGGCGGCGGAAAACCTGAAGGCGAACTTTTGGAGCAAATCAAACGTGACTTCGGCAGCTATGACGCCTTTCATAAGCAATTCTCCAGCGCGGCGGAAAAAGTCGAAGGCGGCGGCTGGGCAATCCTTGTCTGGAGTCCGCGCAGCCATCGGCTGGAAATCCTCACGGCGGAGAAGCATCAGAACCTGTCCCAATGGGACGTCGTTCCCCTCCTTCCGCTGGACGTCTGGGAACACGCCTATTATCTGAAGCATCAGAACAATCGTAAGGACTACATCAACGACTGGTGGAACGTCGTCTATTGGCCGGCCGTCGCGGAGCGTTACGGCAAAGCGAAGCAATTAAAATGGCAGCCGTATTAACGGCTGCCATTCTTGTACTTTCTTAAGTCTGCCTTGGTAGCCTGGTCAGTTGAAATGGCTATCAACACGCAAATAAAGCCCTGAAAGTCCCTTATTCGTCATTTCAGTTGAGATGAGGGGGATGAGCAGATGTGATAAGGCCCGTTAAAACACAAAAAAAGCCTTTGTCAAAGCCGGCCATAGCCGCTCCTTAACAAAGGCTGAATTTCAACTGTGCAGCTTTCTTTTAGTCTTTAATCAAGGACAGGAACTCCGCCCTCGAAGCTGCTTCCGTACGGAAAGTTCCCCGCACCGCCGAAGTAACCGTCTTGCTTCCCGGTTTCTTGACGCCACGAGCGCACATACACAAATGCTCTCCTTCAACGACAACCATAACACCTTGCGGCTTGAGCACCTCGTCCATAATGTCGGCGATTTGCGATGTGATGCGTTCCTGCACCTGCAAGCGACGGGTTACCGCCTCCACCAGGCGAGCCAGCTTGCTGAGCCCGGCGATCTTGCCGCTCGGAATGTACCCGATATGCACTTTCCCGAAGAAAGGCGCCATATGGTGCTCGCATTGGCTGTAATATACGATATCTTTTACGATAACGAGCTCCTCATGGTTCTCATCAAATGTTACTCCAAGCACATCCCGAGGATCGACTTCATAACCGGCGAAGATTTCCTCGTACATCCGGGTTACTCT
>DJTQ01000410.1 GCA_002439285.1 Paenibacillaceae bacterium UBA6304 | reverse complement strand
TTTTACATATAATTAGAGTATGTGTTCAAAAAGTCGACTTTTTGAACAACCTCTTAAAGGGTATAAGAACAGTAGAAAGGAATGTGAATGATGGCATCAGAAAGTTCTTTTGATATCGTGTCAAAAATGGACATGCAGGAATTAACCAATGCGATCGACCAAACCGAACGTGAAATTGCCAACCGGTTCGACTTTAAAGGCAGCAAAAGTGAATTGAAGGTCGAAAAGGATGTATTGGTGATCCTGTCCGATGACGAGTACAAGCTGAATGCGGTAATCGACATTTTGCAATCCAAAATGATTAAGCGCGGCTTGCCGATTAAAAACCTGGATTACGGTAAAGTTGAACCGGCTTCGCTAGGGTCTGTGCGCCAACGGATTAACTTGAAGCAAGGGATCGACCAGGAGAACGCCAAGAAAATTAACGTGCTCATTCGGGATTCCAAACTTAAAGTGAAGAGCCAAATTCAAGGCGATCAAATCCGCGTCACCGCCAAGAGCCGTGACGATCTGCAGCAAATCATTCAAATGCTCCGCAAAGCGGATCTTACCGTCGATTTGCAGTTCACCAATCTTAAATAAGCAAGGATACGGTCTCTCGCAGTGCCAGTGGCTCCGCGCGGGGCTCTTTTTTTCAATGAATATCGAGAATAAGAGACCGGTTTTTGATTTTGACAGTACTGTTACGGAAATATTATACTTAATTAGGTTTTTAATTAAGGGAAGCATGGCTTTTAGCAATGGGGGATCGATCTCATGACAGAAAAAGTGAAAGTAATTACACCCGGCAGCAATACTTGCAAGGGGATTAAGCCGATTCAGACCGGAAATCCGGTTGATGGCCGAAGCGATATGATCAAAAACCCGATTACACATGCCTGCGAGTATGATCTGTCAGGGGAGGCAATCCTATGAATCTGCCCAATCGTATTACATTAGCCCGTATTTTTATGATTCCGCTGATGCTTGTATTTTTGCTGTTGGATTTGGAATGGTGGTCGCATGAGTTGACCTTGGGAACTTATTCGCTGCCCGTGAATCAGCTGATAGGCGCGCTACTGTTTATCGTTGCGGCATGTACGGATGGAATCGACGGATACATCGCCCGCAAACATAATCTCGTTACCAATCTGGGCAAACTGCTCGATCCTCTGGCGGATAAACTCCTGGTGGCTGCCGTCCTGATTGCGCTCGTTGCTATGGGTAAATGCGATTCCTGGATCGCGGTTATTATCATCAGCCGCGAGTTTGCCGTCACCGGCCTGCGTGAAGTGGCGCTGCTTGAAGGTTCGGTGATCGCCGCAAGCAAATGGGGAAAAGCCAAAACCATCACTCAAATTATTGCTATTTCAGCGCTTTTGCTGAACAATTTTCCGTTCGAATGGATCCACATTCCTTTTGATCAAATCGCGATCTGGCTAGCGGCTCTCATTACGATTTACTCGGGAATCGATTATTTCGTAAAAAATAAGAACGTGCTTAACTTTTCGAAAATGTAATGTAAGCACTAAGGACGCTATCCTCCGAAGGGAGACTTGACATTGAAAGCAGAAATTATTGCAGTCGGTACCGAGCTGCTGCTCGGACAAATCGTAAACTCAAACGCACAATATTTATCTCAGGAACTCGCGTCCATAGGCATTGACGTTTATTTTCAAACCGTGGTCGGGGATAACGTGGATCGCTTGTCCCAAGCGATCAAAATCGGCTCCGAGCGCTCGGATTTACTAATCTTCACCGGCGGACTAGGCCCGACACAGGATGATCTGACCAAAGACGCCGTTGCAGCGGTGCTGGGAAGATCGCTTCATATCGACCGGATGGCTATGGATAATGTCGATCGGTTCTTTCAAGGCCGCGGCGTCCCGATGACGGAAAATAATCGCCGTCAGGCGCTGGCTATCGACGGAGGGACTCCGCTGCCTAACGAGACCGGACTTGCGGTCGGCAATGCCATCGCTGAGAACGGGAAGTTCTATATCCTGCTTCCAGGGCCGCCGTCCGAAATGAAGCCGATGTTTGAGCAGCAAGCCAAACCTTGGATTTTGCAGCATGTTCTGACGCAGGAAGAGCCGTTGTATTCCAAAATGCTGAAGTTCGCCGGTATTGGGGAATCGGGTCTCGAGACGCGGTTGCTTGACCTCGTGGAGAACCAATCCGATCCAACGCTTGCCCCTTACGCCAAGGAAAGCGAAGTGACGATCCGGATTTCGACCAAGGCGAAGACGGAGAGCGAGGCGATGGACAAGCTTGATAAGCTCAAGGCGGAAATCGCCTCGCGGCTCGAGGATCATTTGTATGCCGACGAGGATGTGCCGATCGAGAAAACAATTGTGGACATGATGACGGAGCGGGGGCTTACCGTAAGTGCGGCGGAGAGCTGCACAGGCGGGCTTCTAATGCAGTCGATTACAAGCATTCCCGGCAGCGCCACCGTGTTCCTTGGCGGCATCGTCTGTTACTCGAACGCGATGAAGGAGAAGTTACTGAACGTACCTCATGATTTGTTGGAGGGCGAAGACGCTCCCGGCGCTGTTAGCGCCGAAACGGCTAAAGTATTGGCCGAGCAGGTACGTATGATCGTGGACACCGATTTCGGTCTGTCGATTACCGGCGTAGCCGGCCCGGGTTATTCCGAACGCAAGCCGGTGGGTCTGGTATACATCGGCATTTCCCGTCGTGGTGGCGACACCGCTGTTTTCGAGTTGAATTTGAAAGGAAACCGCGATACGATCCGCTTGCGTTCAGCAAAAACGGTGCTATATCATCTCTGGAAGCAGCTCAAAACGGAAGTCTCAAGCGAGTAGAGGTACGCCTTGCCAGTTCCCGGGTACCGGGGTATAATGAATTTAGCGGAAGAACCGCAGCAAACAGATTGTTTTGCTGCGGTTCTTTTTTTGTTGATATGCGGAATTAAGTGGGAAGGGAGGATTTTTCAGGATCAAAAAAATTACGAATGTATGTTCGAAAAAGTGCTTGGCAAACGATCCAAAACAAGGTACAATTATAAATGTAAGAAATCCTGTATCCAATCATATTTTAAGGATGTGAGCTGATTGTCAGATCGTAAAGCTGCGCTGGAAATGGCGCTTCGTCAAATAGAAAAACAATTCGGTAAAGGTTCGATCATGAAGCTGGGAGAATCCACGCATATGCAAGTGGAGATCGTTTCAAGCGGATCGTTGGCATTGGATATTGCACTCGGTACAGGGGGACTTCCCCGCGGCCGGATCATCGAAGTATACGGACCGGAATCTTCCGGTAAAACGACGGTGGCACTGCATGCGATCGCCGAGGTTCAAAGAATTGGTGGACAAGCCGCTTTTATTGATGCAGAGCATGCTTTGGACCCTTCCTATGCAAGCAAACTGGGCGTAAATATCGACGAACTGTTGTTATCCCAGCCGGATACCGGCGAGCAGGCACTTGAAATCGCTGAAGCACTCGTACGCAGTGGTGCGGTGGATGTCATCGTTATTGACTCCGTAGCTGCTTTGGTTCCTAAAGCGGAAATCGAAGGTGAGATGGGGGATTC
>DJTQ01000023.1 GCA_002439285.1 Paenibacillaceae bacterium UBA6304 | reverse complement strand
TTATTAATTTGAGGATGGAGGAGCCCGAAAAATGAGCAACACACCGCTTATGGAGTTAAACGCAGAAATCAGACGTCTATATATTGCCGGAAGCGATTTAGCTGCCGGAGACTACAGACTTAAACGGCTGCTGCCCTCTTTTCAGCAGATGGGTGAACGAGCCCCCGTATTTAAGAAGCTTGCGGAAGGGATCGGGGAGCTAATCGATTCGGAAGCAAATGGTCCTGAAGCCGATTCAGCCAAACGCCTGCAGGATATCAACTTGCTGTTGAAATCGGTTTTAAAAACACAAGGGAAAGGGGCAGCAGAAGGAGAGACAGTTCCTCTAGTCACCAACCCCTTGCCACTGCGAACCCTTTTATCCTATCGCAAACTGTCTGCCGTTAGGACAGCACTGACCACTCGTGGAGGCGGCCGTTACGAAGTCATTGACGAGGCCTATCAGTCCGGTTATTTTCAGGACCTTAGACTTGTCCCCTTGGCGATCCAAGCGCTAAGCGATCCTTACGTAGAAATTGCCGAGCTTGCCATGAATCAAATTTTACCGTCATATGGGACTGCCATTGTGCCGTTGTTGCTGGATGGCTTTCAGCCACAAGGGGGTAAGCTTGAAGCCCGCAAGTTAACTGTTATGGCGAAATGCGGCGGGAAGGATGTTCTTGACGTAATCTACGAGGCGGCTGTGTCGGGTTCGGATGAGGTGAGGAACACGGCGATCATCTTACTTGCGGGGCATCGAGAATACGAGGCGGCCCTGCTGGGCTGGAGTCGGGACAAGAAGAAGGGTATTCGCGAGGCGGCCTATAGAGCTTTGGCGGATAGCGGCTGGGATAGTGCCGTAGAGCGGCTTTATGAAGCATTCCAAGGAAAAGAAAGTGAGCTTGTGACGCCGTTCTTGGCACGTTGCCATTCTCCATTGCTTACTAGAATGCTTGCGGAGGATTTCGCAGTGTTGCTGGAATCACAGCTGGAAGTGCCCAAAGAAAAGCCAAGTTCCGATGACCCTGGATCACTAATCAAACGCTATATTTGGTGTCTTCATCTCAAGGAAAGTCCTGAGCTCGAGTCGCTTTATTTGAACGTCCTACGCCATTATGAATGGTATATGTTTAAACGCGACTGGGTGTTCTTAGCTAATGAGGCGATAAACTATACGCTCAAAGCGGGGTCGGCGGAAGGGAGCCGGCTTATTGGGGAAGCTGTGGAACTGGACCTGGTTCGTTATGCCGGCACCAGCCAGTTTACTAGAGAGACTTTTAAGAAAGCACAGCCGATCCTTTCCCCGCAACGCTTATACGAGGTGTACGCGAATGTGCTGGAATCGGGAGTGGGAGCTTCCGCTTTGAGCCGCCACGGAAAGAATTGCAAGCAACTTCTGGAAACTATCGAGGACGTCGTCGTTTCCCGAACTTATCAGCGACTAACCCAAGTCTGGGCATATGGGGAAGAAAGCTATGCCTACCGGGTGGAGATGCCTTCGAGTGAAGAGATGGCGGAAAATTGGGATTCCAGATGGCTGGATCATTTTATCGGTCTGGATCATTTGGCGCTGGTGAGCGCATTTGCGCGCCCAGGCCATACGGAGGCAATCTCGTTTTTGCTCAGCCGGTTGAAGAATTCGCCGGAATTCCGCAATCGTTTTGCCAATATGGCCGTAATTGGTCTGGTAAGAGCGGGGATCCCCGAGCATGACCTGCATGAGGCTTTGATCCATGCGATGGAGGACGAACGGAATGTGGACTGTCACGAGATCGAACCGTTTCTGTTTGAACAGCTTTGCCGTTTGCCACTGACCTATGCGGAACGGATTCGCGCGGTGCTTCCGAAATTTAAGGGCCGGGCAGAAGATCAACTGACTTATATGTTGAAACAATACTAATTTCGCGGGGAGTGTCGGAAATGAGCAAAGTGGAAAATATGCAGGATGTAATGCGCCTGCCGGCGGAGCTGCTGTATCAGGATGAGCTTAAAGCGCTGATTGCGGAGGACAAGGGGAAGATTCCGGCAGGATGGCAAATGTCGCCCCAGTCGGTGTTGAAGTTTATAGTTGGAGGCAAAGCCGGAAAACAGGAAATCACGCCCAAATATATCGGAAATGCACGGATTGTCGAAATGGCGATTGCCACGCTGGTAACAGACCGGGCACTGCTGCTGATCGGGGAGCCAGGAACAGCCAAATCCTGGCTGTCCGAAAATTTGGCGGCAGCCATTTACGGTAATTCGGGCCTGGTCGTTCAGGGAACAGCCGGGACTACCGAAGAACAGGTTCGTTACTCCTGGAATTACGCGATGTTACTGGCCCAGGGCCCAACACCGGAGGCGCTGGTTCAAAGTCCGATCATGCGGGCGATGGAGGCGGGGGGAATTGCCCGGTTTGAGGAAATTTCACGCTGTGCCTCTGAGGTGCAAGATGCCTTGATTTCAATTTTATCGGAAAAAACGATATCCGTACCGGAGCTTGGCAAGGAAGCGCACGCGCGCAAAGGCTTTAGCATCATCGCCACCGCCAACACCCGTGACCGCGGAGTCAATGAAATGTCGACAGCCTTGAAGCGCCGGTTCAATATGATCGTGTTGCCGGCACCGGCGGATTTGGAGACCGAAGTCGAGATCGTCAAGAAACGTGTAGCTGAAATTGCCGCTTCCTATGATTTGCAGGCGGCAGTTCCCGCAGACGAGGCGCTGCATAAGGTGGTCACGATATTTAGAGAGCTGCGAAGCGGAATGACGCTGGACAAAAAGGAGAAGGTCAAATCTCCGGCCGGCGTCATCTCGACCGCGGAAGCAATTTCACTGCTGACGAACAGCATGGCGCTTGCCGCCAGCTTCGGTAATGGAGAAATGACGGACGAGGATTTGGCGGCAGGCCTTCAAGGGGCCATCGTGAAGGATGACGACAAAGACCGGATCGTCTGGAAGGAATACCTGGACCATGTGATGAAAAAGCGCGGTGCCGACTGGCGTGGTCTTTACAACGCTTGCAAGGAGATCAATTCATGAATGGAAATCTCGGCGCCGGGGTTCATATTTTTGGCGTCCGGCATCTGTCGCCAGCCGGTGCCTACCATGTCCTGAACTATTTGGAGCAAGTACAGCCAACGGCGGTGCTGATTGAAGGACCGGCGGATGCAACCTCCGAGATCATTCATCTGACAAATAGTTCAACCAAGCCGCCGGTGGCGATCCTTGCTTCTACGGAGGAATTGCCAGTGCGCACGGTATTGTGGCCGTTTGCCGAATATTCGCCGGAATATCAGGCCATGTCTTGGGCTCGTAAAAAAGGGGCAGCCTGCGCTTTTATCGATCTGCCATCCGCTTCGGCCGTCTGCCTGCAGGACCTGCAGCAGGAAGCCGGGCGATGGGATCAAGCGGAAGAGAGCGAGGCTCAAATGCAAACTCAAGAGCCCGAAGTCGCTCCGCTACATCTTTATCGCCGGATTGCGGAAATTTCCGGCGAAAGCGATTTTGACGCCTACTGGGAAAGGAACTTCGAGCATAACCTCAGCCCGGATGCGTATCGTCAGGCGATATTGGCCTATTCCGGGCAAATGCGAGAGTTAACGGAGGATCGAGAACGAACAAAGGAGACCCTGGAATACGCCTACAATGCGGTCCGTGAAGCGTATATGTGCAGGCAAATTGCCGAGACGATCGCGGCGGGACATAAGCCGGAGAAGATTGTTGTCGTATGCGGGGCATACCACGCTTCGGCGCTCTCAAATCTATCGGGTACGATGAGCGATGAGGAACTGAAACGGCTGCCGTCCCGTCAGACCAAGCTGACGTTAATGCCGTATTCGTATTTGAAGTTGTCCTCGCTCACCGGTTACGGCGCCGGCAATATCGCACCTTACTATTTTGAACTGATGTGGAGACAGATGCTTCGCAGGAGGCTTGAGGATTTGCCTCATCATTATTTGTCCGCCATTGCCGGCAATTTGCGAAAGATGGGCACGCACCGTTCAACGGCAGAGGTGATTGAAGGGGTAAGACTCGCGGAATCACTTGCAGCCCTGCACGATGGTCGCCAGCCGACCCTAAGGGATCTTCGGGATGCGGCGAAGACACTTCTTGGGCGGGGAGAACTCTCGGTCATCGCCGAGTCTCTGGCACGCATTGAGGTGGGCACCGCCATCGGAGAACTGGCGGAAGGAGTCAGTCAGACACCGATTCAGGAGGATATGAACCGCCAGTTGAGACGGCTTAAGTTGGATAAGTACAAAACGGCAGTAGCGAACGATCTGGTGCTTGATCTGCGGGAGAACCGCAGGGTGTCCTCTGAGGAAGCCGCCTTTTTGGATTTGAACCGGTCATTATGGTTTCATCGTTTGAAGCTGCTCGGCATTCATTTTGTCAAGGAAAAGGGCAGAACTCAAACCCAGGCCGAATGGGCGGAACATTGGATTCTGCAATGGTCTCCCGAGGTGGAGATCGAGGTGGTCGAATCCACGCTGCTTGGTGAAACTGTGGACATTGCGGCTGGTTTTGTATTTCAGCAACGCTTGGAGAACTGCTCATCCATTGAAGAAGCTTCCGGACTCATCACCGTCGCTTATGAATGCGGCATGATCCAACAGATGGAGGCAGGGCGGCAGACGCTGCAAAAACTGGCGGTAGACAGCCAGGATGTGGTCCAAATGGCCGCAGCCGCAAGAAAACTGTCCCAGTTGATCCATTTTGGCGGCATACGTAAGATAG
>DJTQ01000027.1:529-3087 GCA_002439285.1 Paenibacillaceae bacterium UBA6304 | reverse complement strand
TCGCGGATCTGTTGACTAGGTTGAACCGGACTTTTGACTGACTCTCTGTTTTTCTGAGCTGATGGTAAATAGGTAAGCGATATAGTAGTTTTAGCAGGTAGAAACTAGATAATTTTTTAGATATACTATTGTGAATTTTTCATATGATGTCATTTTCGAATTAATAGTTGAAGTTAGTTTCTTAATTTGACAACCTTGTTCTCGTCCTCTATCATTCGAGTTGAATCTGTTAATCCTAATTACATATTTTTGATTCAACATAGATTTGGAGAGGAGTTCCAACCGTTCGTTTACTGTGTGGAGGTGTATAAATGAACATCCAAAAAGGGATCGACCGTAAAAAGCTTGATGAGCGCGTCGTATTTATGCCCTGGTTCGTTCAACAATTTATCGATTACAAACTACCGGACCTATCCCCTTCCACCCTGTTGGAATATATTCGGGATTATGAGCAATTTTTTAATTGGCTGCGGGCTGAGGCACTTTCTGAAGCGGAGTCCAATGCACAAATTACGCTGAAAGATCTGGAAGTGCTACGAATGGAGAGTATCGTCGGTTACCGTCTGCATTTAACGACCCGTACCGAAGGGACAAACGCCAAGATCACCGTTTCCCGCAAAATGTCTTCGCTTCGCTCTCTGTTCCACTACCTGAGCCAAATTGCCGAGGACGAGGATTTTTATCCGCTGCTTAAACGCAACATAATGGCTAAGGTGGAGATCAAGCGGATTCATAAGCCAAAGGATACGGCTGCCAAGCTGAAGGGAAAGATTCTGGAAGAGGACGAAATTATCGAGTTTGTTTCTTATATTGCCGAAGGATATGGACTGGACATACACGATAACAAACAGGCGCTGCATTCTTATGAGCAAAATCGCGAGCGGGATGCCTGTATTGCCAGCCTGATTCTCAATTCCGGCTTACGGGTGTCTGAAGTGGTCAATCTAAATGTGGATGATCTCGATCTGGCAAATAAACTTCTATATGTATACCGAAAAGGGAACAATGACGAAACTTTCAAAACCCCCGTTTATTTCCGGGAACAATCCAAAGACGATTTGAGCCATTATCTGACTCTGCGGCAAAGCCGCTATCGGACGCCCAAACGGGAAAAAGGCCTCTTCGTCACGATTCCCAACGGGCAAAAAGAAGGCAAACGCATGACGAAACGTGCGATACAGGCGATGATTATTAAATACGCTACAAGATTTGGCAAACCTTATCTGACAGTCCATAAGCTGCGCCATTCTTTTGCCACCGATTATTACTTGCAAAATGATATTTACAAAACGAAAGAACAGCTCGGTCATGCTTCTACCGAGACGACAGAAGTGTACGCCCATCTGACCGACAAGACGATGTCCGAAGCGATTGAGCGTCGGAATGAAGCCGCGACAGACAACGGCTCATAAGCAACTGGCAATGGCAATCATTCCATATATGACAAAAGTGGTTGAACGGAGTTTGACTCCATCCAACCACTTTTTTTTATTTCTCTACCTCAACAAGTTTTAAAATCCATTCCGCAATTTTATCCACTTCATCAGCATAGAACATAGGGATGATCTGTTCCCCTGACAAAAGTGCATCCCAGGCAAATGCGGATTCCCCTTCGCTCAAGAGTCCAGCCTCCTTCTCCCGGCGGCAAACCAATGCGGCAATCTCGCCTAATTGCGAGATGAGACCCACATCCTCCGGATGATGAAGCATCACTAGCTTGGGATAGACAGCTTGCTTGAATCCCTCAACCAGGATTAAATCATAGGACTGAAACCGCCCGATCAATTCTGTGAGCGGAGTCTCGCACTCTTCAACTACTGCCGTCCTCCAAGGCGAGGTGATGGCCGTGGCCGTGGCTCCCGCCTTACGGAGTTTATAGGTGTCGGTGGCTTCCACATCGCCTTCAAAGCCGTGCACATCATGCTTAATGACGGCTGTGTGAAGATTCATTCCCTTGAATATCTCTACCAATCCCGCGAGCAGCGTTGTCTTTCCGCTGTTCTTATACCCGCAGATCTGAATAACCGGCTTCATCGCGTCACCGGAAGTTGAAGGACCGTCACCATCTCCCCGGCCGGAACGCCCCGGCTGGACGGAGGAATGACAATCAGAACATCGCTATCTTTGATTGTAATCATGACGCTGGACTCATCAAGTGCGGCCGGATACGCTATAACACGGCCCTCCGTCAATTCCAATCGCCCCCGGACAAACCGGGTGAAATTGTTGACTTTAACGTATTCGTGCCCGAGTTCAGCCTGAATCTCCTTCAGGAACGGGTCTCCGATGCCAAGCATGGTTCCGATTGCAGGACGGACAAATAGTTCAAATCCGACGAAGCAAGCTCCCGGGTTGCCGGAGAGCGCAAACAACAGCTTTCCGTTCTTCACCGCAGCGGTGGTCACGCTACCCGGTCGCATTGTAATCTTATTAAACAGCATATCCACGTCGTCCCCGGATACCAGGTCGGCCATAATGTCGAAATCGCCGACCGAAACACCACCGGTCGTTACGACAAGGTCATAAAGTGCAAAAGCATCCTGCACTTTTTGCCGGGC
>DJTQ01000027.1:0-273 GCA_002439285.1 Paenibacillaceae bacterium UBA6304 | reverse complement strand
TCCTGCACTTTTTGCCGGGCTGTCCCTAAATCATCCGCAATCGCTTCGAGAATGAACGGTTCCCCTCCGGCATCGCGGATTTGGCTGGCCAGCATATATGTATTGCTATTGCGAATCCGGCCGTCCTGCAGAGGTTCTTCTACGCCAAGCAGCTCCGAACCTGTGGAGAAGATCGCGACCGAAGGACGCTTGACGACCGGTACACTGTGAATGCCAAACGTGGCAAGGACTGAGATTTCCCCGGCCGAGAGCAGACGACCTTGTTCTAAAATA
>DJTQ01000370.1 GCA_002439285.1 Paenibacillaceae bacterium UBA6304 | reverse complement strand
TCGCAGGCCGGAATCCGCTAGCGGATAGGGTTACCTAGCCAACATAGCGGACGGCCGTTTCGGAAAGGAAGAACACCATGGCTAAAAAGGTAAAAGTATCGGAATTGGTCAACCAATTCGGGCTGGAGGTTGTTTCTGGAGAACAGGGGCTGAAGCGGGTCATTACCGTGGATGACTTGTATCGTCCGGGACTTGAGATGGCCGGTTATTTCGAGTATCATCCGCCTGAACGCGTACAAATTCTTGGCAAAACCGAGTTGGCTTTCTACGAGATGCTTCCACTGGATGAACGTAAGAGCCGGATGGAGCGGCTATGCAGCAGTGAGGAGACGCCATGTATTATTGTAACGAGATCCTGGGAGGTTCCGCAGGAGTTAATCGATATTAGCTCCGAAAAGAATATCCCCGTATTGCGGAGCAGTATGGCAACAACGATTCTGTCCAGCCGTATTACGAGTTTCCTCGAGCGGAAACTGGCTCCGACGGCGACAATTCATGGCGTACTCGTTGACGTATACGGCGTCGGCATGCTGATCACGGGTACTAGCGGCATCGGGAAAAGCGAAACGGCGCTCGAGTTGGTCAAACGCGGACATCGCCTGATCGCGGATGATGCGGTGGAGATCCGGCAAACGTCGGATAATCAGTTGCACGGTTCGGCACCTGAACTGATCCGCCATCTGCTTGAGATTCGCGGCGTCGGCATCATCAATGTAATGACGCTGTTCGGAGCCGGTGCAATCCGGAACAATAAGCGGATTACGCTAGTAGTCCGTTTGGAAGCATGGCAACAAGAGAAGCAATATGACCGCTTGGGCCTTGATGAAGAGACAACACGGATCATCGATACCGATGTGCCATTGGTTACGATCCCGGTTCGTCCTGGACGAAACCTTGCAGTAATTATTGAAGTGGCCGCCATGAACTTCCGTCTGAAACGGATGGGATACAATGCTGCCCTACAATTTACGACGAAGCTGACAGAGACGATTGCGGAAGATATCGACGATTTGGATTAGGAGCGTGAATGATGGGCACCTTGTTATTGAATCCGATCGCTTTTTCGATCGGTAGTTTGGAAGTGCACTGGTACGGTTTAATATTGGGCTTCGGCGCATTGATGGGGCTGTTGCTTGCCATATGGGAAGGGAAACGATTCAAAATCCCGCAAGAATTCTTTATGGATTTGCTGCTGCTAGGGGTTCCTTCGGCCCTCGTAGGGGCGCGGATCTATTTTGTCGCCTTTATGTGGGATGATTACAAGAACAACTTGCTTGATATTTTTAAAATATGGAATGGCGGCATCGCTATCTACGGTGCCCTGATCGGTGCGATTATTTGCGCGGTCATCTTTACGCGCAGACGGGGTTATAACTTCTGGCGGATCGCCGATATATGCGCGCCATCGCTTATTATCGGCCAAATGATCGGCCGTTGGGGCAACTTTGTCAATCAGGAGGCGTATGGCGGGCCGACTACGGAGAGCTTCTTGAGTGACTATTTGCACTTGCCTTCTTTTATCGTGGAACAAATGAATGTACAAGGTACTTTCCACCACCCGACATTCCTGTATGAATCATTATGGAACCTCGCAGGGCTGATTATTCTGTTCATTTTACGGAGACAGAAATTCTTGCGGGCAGGGGAATTATTCTTCTCCTATTTCATCTGGTATTCTATCGGCCGCTTCTTTATCGAAGCGGTTAGAACGGACAGCCTGGCATTTCAAGGGGCCGATTGGCTCGCTTCCTTCGTGAACGGGCTTTGGACACCGATGACATGGATGGGCTTTGAACAGGGGTATCTGGCTCCGTCTTACGGGAATGTAAGAATCTCGCAATTGCTGTCTATTCTCTTCATCGTTGTGGCCGTAGCCTTGATCATCATCCGCCGCAGAACTGTAAGAGATCTACCGCGGTACAGCGACCCGATCGTTTCAACGCGCGTGAAAGAGGTAGAAAGTCTGGCTTCAACTCCAACGCAGGAGTCCCAGGCACCCCATTCAAATGAGGCACCCGTTGTAAAGCAGAATGGAAGCGTGACAGAGGAGCCTAAAGAATCAACGGAGAAATAAAGGAGTTATTGCTGCATGATTAACACCGTATTGTTTGATCTTGATGGAACCATTATTGATACCAATGAACTGATTATCACTACGTTTATGCATGTGTTGGGCAGTCACTTTCCCCAACAGCCATATACCAGAGAACAGATTATTCCTCATATGGGAATGACGCTGGAGCAGCAGATGCAAACCTTCTCAGGGAGACAGGATGTCACCGCTTTGGTTGCGGATTACCGTTCATACAATTTACTGCATCATGACGCCATGGTCCGGGAGTTCCCCCATGTCCATGAGGTCATTAGCAAATTGCATCAACGCGGCATCAAGCTGGGTGTCGTCACGACCAAAATCCGGCCGACCACCCTTCGGGCATTGGAACTATTCGGGCTCAAATCGTATATGGACGTCATCGTGACGGTACAGGATGTGGAGCATCCTAAGCCGCATCCCGAACCTGTATTGACAGCGGTGCAGCAACTGGGGGCGGATCCTTCCCGAACGCTTATGGTAGGGGACAGCGCGGCGGATATTCAATCTGCGAAGGCTGCTGGAGTACAGGCAGCCGGAGTTGCCTGGTCGCTGAAAGGCGCAGAAGTACTAAGTCAATATCATCCGGATTATATCCTGCAGGACATGACCGATTTATACGGTGTGCTGGGATGGGAGTCTGTGGAGAAGTGAGAAAGGTCAAACGCTATCCGGTCGAAGGCCCGAACGCATTGTGGCAGTTGTACCGGACAGTAAGTCCGTGGAAAGGCGTCAAAAACTTTATTTTTATCCAGATCAGCAGATATTGCCCGGTATTGTCCATGAAAAACTGGATTTACCGGCATATCCTTGGCATGAGGGTGGGGGAACATACGGCCTTCGGCTTGATGGTCATGGTGGATGTCTTCTATCCAGAGCACATCACCATCGGCCGGAACTCGGTCATCGGATACAATACGACCATTCTGGCACATGAGTACCTGATCAAGGAGTATCGGCTCGGCGAAGTACGGATTGGAGACGAAGTATTGATTGG
>DJTQ01000142.1 GCA_002439285.1 Paenibacillaceae bacterium UBA6304 | reverse complement strand
TCCGCAGCTACATGGGCGACAAAACACGGGATCTGGAGCCCGAAGACATTTCAAGAACGTCGAGGCTGATGTTCTTCGTATCCGGATTGTTCGTACTGTTGGCAACCGGGGTGTGGATATGGACGACCGGCGGCCCGGCCTGGATTTGAAGGAGGATGTTTGATGGAGTTGTGGCTGGTTCGCCATGGTATGACAGAGTGGAATTTAGAGCGTAAATATCAGGGATACAGTAATCCCGACCTGCTCCCCGGGGATGCCTCGGGGCTATCTCCCTTGCGTGCGGAGTTGGCGGAAATTACTTTCTCCGCTGTATATAGCAGCGATCTTCGGCGCTGTCGAAGCACATTGGAATATGTGCGCCCGGATTTGATGGCCGATGCCTGTTATGATGATCGGCTCAGAGAGATGAATTTCGGAGCGTGGGAAGGACAAACATATGAACAGCTTAAGCACAATTTGCATTACCGTGAATGGATTGACAACCCGCAAACCATTGCACCTCCGGGCGGTGAATCTTGGCCAGAATTTGAAGGACGTATCCGGGAATTTGCCGATGAGATAATGATAGATTACTGCAAACTTCCTGTTGGCCGCCGAGTTGTAACAGCAGCGAAAGACCCGATTCTAATTGTAACTCATGGAGGCGTCATCTCCATGTTGGGAACGATCTTGATGCCCGGAACCGGTTTTTGGGACGCCAAGTTGAAAATAACGACGGGAGATGTGTTGAAAATAAAGCTCCCTGTCTCTTGATTCACTATCCTTATCCCGGCCGGAATAAAAAATAGAAGATTTTAAGATTTACCGAGGAGATGAGATAAATTGCCGCTGGTTCATAATCGTACACCATTGGTTCTGGGAGTTCTTGATCTTGTTCCCCGTTTTGCAGGTTGTAGCGATGAAATTGCGCTTCAGGAGGCCGTTCAACTAGCGCAGGAGGCGGAACGTTGGGGATACGCCCGGTATTGGGCGGCGGAGCATCATAGTATGGAGGGATTGGCTTGTGCCTCGCCAGAGGTGTTGCTGTCCCATATCGGCGCGCTGACGACCCGGATTTCCTTGGGCTCCGGCGCGCTGCTTCTGCCTCATTACAGTCCGCTGAAGGTTGCGGAATGGTTTCGTATGCTGTCCGTCCTTTACCCGGGACGCATCGAGCTCGGCATGGGCCGGGCTCCGGGTGGCGACGCCCATACGGCGATGGCGCTCAGCGGCAACTTTTTGGAGCGGGTTGCAAATTATCGCGATTCAGCCGCTGCTCTCATCGCCTTGCTGCAAGACAGTTACAAGTATGAGGACCAGAGTGTAACCGCAAGACCGGTACCGCTTATCCCGCCTTCACTTTGGATGCTGGGAACGAATGTAAAAAGTGCCGGTTTTGCCGCAGAATTAGGTACGGGCTATGTGTTCGGTCGGTTTATGAGCGAAGGGGAAGGAACGGACATAGTGGACTCCTATCGGAAGCAGTTCCGTCCCTCTTTGCTGCAGGACAAGCCAAGAACGATTGTGGCGGTTCACGCCACTTGCGCGCCGACCCTGGAGGAGGCAAGCACACTGTCGAATCTGACAGCGTCCGCTTACGCAGATCGGGGAGGACTTCCTTTTCAAGGAAGTGTGGTCGGCACGCCGGGCATGATTCGGAAAGAACTGCAGGAGCTGCAGGCCCGGTATCGGAATGATGAGTTTCTGATTGTTTGCTCGATCCCGGATTATGAAATGAGACGACGATCTTACCGGCTGTTGTCGGAATTATTACACTGATGAAGTTGCTCTCTTTTTCAACATTTACAAGAACATTTGTTCGTATTATAATGTTGTCAAAAGGGAGGATCGGCTTATGGATGTGTATGACAAGTTGACCATTTTGACGGATTCAGCCAAATATGATGTATCCTGTTCATCTAGCGGGGTTGAGCGGAAGAGTGATATTGCCGGAGGGATCGGGAACTCTGTCAGTTCGGGGATTTGCCACAGCTTTGCCGCCGATGGGCGATGCATTTCGCTGCTTAAGGTACTAATGAGCAACAGTTGTATTTTTGATTGCAAATATTGCGTGAACCGCCGTTCCAACGATACGAGAAGATCCATGTTTACGCCGGAGGAATTGGCGGACCTTACGATGAATTTTTATCGCCGTAATTACATAGAGGGTCTGTTCCTGAGCTCCGGTATTATGCGGAATCCGGATTATACGACCGAGCAGTTAATCTCCGTGCTTGAACTGCTTCGCCATAAACACAGGTTCGGCGGTTATATTCATGTCAAAGCGATTCCCGGCGCCGATCCGGCCCTGATCTCCAGGCTCGGCTTGCTCGCCGACCGGATGAGCGTCAATATTGAGCTGCCTTCCCAGGATAGTCTTCATCAACTGGCACCGGACAAAACCAAAGAGGCCATCCTGAAGCCGATGTCCGTGATCCGGCACGGGATCCGGGAGAATGTTACGGACCTGGTCAAATATCGCCATGCCCCGAAATTCGTTCCCGGCGGGCAGAGCACGCAATTGATCGTGGGAGCTACGCCCGACAGCGATCTGAAGATTCTGACCCTGACGGAAGCCTTATACAAGAAATACGAATTGAAGAGAGTTTACTATTCCGCCTATACGCCGGTGATGGAGCATTCCTTGCTGCCTGCCCTGGACAGTAAGCCGCCGTTGCTGCGGGAACACCGCCTGTATCAGGCTGACTGGCTGCTGCGGTTTTACGGCTTTGAAGCGAAGGAACTGCTGGACGAACGCGCCCCGAATTTCAATCCGTTCATGGATCCGAAATGCAACTGGGCGATGAATCATATCGACCGTTTTCCCGTGGACATCAATACGGCTCCTTATGAAATTTTGCTACGGGTGCCGGGGATTGGTGTCAGAAGCGCCAAGAGAATTGTGAGCGCCCGGAGATCCGCAAGACTCGATTATCCCGGCCTTAAGAAGCTTGGTGTCGTGTTGAAACGGGCGCAATATTTTATTACTTGCTCCGGGAGACGACTCGAAGGCTTGAAAGTGAACGAAAGCACAATCCTAAGATCGCTTCTCTCGAAGAAAGAAGTCAGTATGTTTCTGCCGGAGCCGCAGGTAGAGCAATTGTCGCTGTTTACGGATGAGGAGCTGGCAACCGGCACGGGAGAGGATTTGGTCAAATGTCTTGGATAAAGAATTCCGCCTACGCCTATGACGGAAGCTTTGACGGTTTGCTGAGTTGTGTTTTTGAGAGCTATGTGCGGAGAGAAGAATTACTGGATATTTCATCCGGCGCTGATCCCCAATACGTACTCTTCGGATCTTGTTTTGTTGAAACCGACGCTGAGAAGGCTGACCGGGTCTATAAGGCGGTTGGCTCGAAAATATCC
>DJTQ01000141.1 GCA_002439285.1 Paenibacillaceae bacterium UBA6304 | reverse complement strand
TTAGCCTTGGCCAGTGTAAAGTTCGAATAGTCATTGGCCTTAACTACAAAGATCCGGTAGCCCGATATTTTGGACTCATCCGAAATTTTGGTGAAGCTGACCCGCAGATCCCGGCCATCCCCATTATCGCTTCTATCTTCAACCTGTGTAATGATCGGTGCCGCTACAGTTCCGACGCCGAGCGTGATAGCAGAAGAAGCGGAAGACAGCTTATTGGACGCGCTCGTATTGCTCACGGAGAGGACGAACGCGGTATAAGAAACGTTATTTTTGATCAGTTCGCCGGAAGTATCCCGCGAAGAAGAACTCAGCGTCCCTGTCAAAGTGGTATTACTTCCTGTCGACTTGTTCACAGTCGTGTAATATTGATTGGCATTGGCCGCAGCCAGATTAAAGCTGCCCGCATCTTTGGTCTTCACGATGAAGACACGGTATCCCGAAATATCACTCTCCGACGAGGCACGAGTGAAACTCACGGACAAATCGCGACCGTCTGTGTAGTCGCTGATATCATTGGCTCTTACATTCGTAGCTGCGGCTACGGAAACTCCCGTATCCAGGGTGATTTTGGAAGAGGCATTGGATAATGCGTTGCCCGCATTGCTTCTTCCTACAGCCAAAACATAACCAACATAGGATTGGTTGGACTGAATGAGTGCCCCATCGACATCCCTCGCACCCGAGGATAACGTGATGGACGGATCGGAACCGTTGGGCTGTACCGTCGAATAATTGGCCGACGTTACTTTCAAAGCGGATGCCAGATTAAAGTTGGAGGCATTGGCCGCCTTCACGATCATAATTCGGTAATGGTCCACCACCGATTCGTTGGAAGAGCGCGAGAAGCTAACCTGCAGATCCCGTCCGTCTCCCGCGTTACCAACATCACGCAAAGTGACATAAGATACCGGATACAATGTCCCCGGCTGTTCTGAAGAACTACCGGTAACGATTGTTACCATTTTCGACTTGGAATTCCAGTTGACGGCTTCACCGAGCGCCTCGCTCACAAAGCGAACCGGTACCATCGTTCTGCCTTTAATCGCCTGGGCTGGCACATCGAGCGAAACGGTCTCGTTATTGATCGTTGCCGTTTTGGATTTAAGTTTTAAAACAACGGTTGTATTGTTCTTGGTCGCTGTTACGGTTTGCGTCCACTGGTTCCAATTCACCGTGGCGTCCAACGCCTCGAAGATCGCGCGGAGCGGCAAAAGCACGCGTCCTTGGACAGACACCGGCGCCTGATCCGTGGCCAGTTTGTTTCCATCAATATACACGCTGATAGGCGTAGCGGCTTGCGCTGTATTTTGCATCAGCATAGGCACGAACAGAATCGCCGCTAAAAGCGTAGTCCATATTTTCCTCACAGTTTCATCCTCCCTCAATTTAAACACAGCATAATCTTCTTCCTGACTATATGACGCATCGGGCCAGATAAAAGTTTCTGCAATTTAGCATCCTAACAAAAATTACCCATCGTCCAAAATTTAGAATCCTGAAAACTGAAACTAACTAGGCTGCCTAGCCGTACTACTTGTAGAAGGATAGCTACATAAATCCGACAATGAAAGAGGTTTCTTCTATATGAATATAAAAAAGATCGTCATCGTAGGCACCATGGCTTGCGTAATTACCGTCATTCCCGGCATTTCCGGCCATACTTCTAGCAAAGCCTATGCCGCCGCTTTTCCGGTGATGCTGTCTCATCTGGACAAATCGAAGGAAACCGGAAAGGACCGATTCATCGATTCCCTCGGCGTATCTGACGACCGTGTATTGTATGACTCCTTGCTGGAAGGACAGTCGTTGGCAGACATTGCGAAAACCAATGATAAAGAAGTAGACTCTGTCATCCAACTGCAGACGGAGCAATTCCAACAACAGTTGACCCAGCGCTTCGCAGCAGGCCAGTTGAGCGAAACTGCTTACAGGCTGCAAATGGAGGAAGCTCCCGAGATCATAAATAAGAGTGTCCATCAGTCATATCGCATTTTAGGATAGATAAGCTGAACTGTTGAAATGGATGATTGTACAAGTACGTAAAATGTTCCTACGATCGCTGTTGGTTCCAGATTTCTTGATTTTGCAAATTCTTAAGAGGTAGAAATCCGGAACCAAAGGCGACCGCAAGCATATGCTTCCGATGCAGCTTTCTTCCAGAAAGCTTTGAGCTTCTTCGGAATCATTTTACTCCCTTGTCTACATCTCTTTCTTTTGTTCAGCTTATATAGATCTTTTCTTTAATAAAAAGGGCAGCTCCCCATTCATCCGTAGATGAGGGAGCTGCCCTTTTAATTTTTGCGGCCTGAGCCGATTAAGCATAGCATAAGCATCAATTGTCCTAATGCCGCTTCGGCAGCAGTTTAACGTACTCGTCCGAAAGCTTCATCAGTTGTGTCACGTATTCATAATCGCTGCGGTAACCGGAAATATCAGTTACCGGTTCCAAGGTTTCCAGCGAGATCGCCGTGCCGTCGTCGAATCCCTGACCAGGTACGAACATGACCTCATTGTTGAAGAAAGAGCCTGTCGGCAAGTAATACCGCATCCCGACCACATTCCGGTCGATATTCAGTAAGTCCTGTCCGAACGCGGTGAACTTATCCTCCTTTAAAGACACTCCAAGCAGGTTAGCGATCGTCGGCATCATGTCGACCTGGCCACCGGTGACCTTTGGGACGAGTCCCAGCTCTTGGCCCGGAATATGCAGCATAAACGGAATATTGAACCGGCTGATCCGGTCGTCATAGGCAATTCCGAGCTTCTCCCGGATTTCGTCCGCCCCCGTCTCGCTCGGCTGGATGCCGAAATGGTCGCCGTAAATCGCCAACATCGTATTATCCCACATGCCGGTTTCCTTCAATTGGTCGATCAACTTCCCGATGGCATAGTCCGTGTAATTAACAGCCGTAATATAATTGCCCAAGTTCGTGCCTTTCAGGTCCTCGGGGAGCTGAATTTGCACCTTGTCTTCAGGAACTACGAACGGGGAATGGCTGGACGTTGTGACAAACTGGGCGTAAAATGGCTGACCCGCGCTCTCCAATTTCGTTAATTCCTCGATCCCGACCCGGTACATTTCCTCATCCGATGCTCCGAAATCATTGAAGTGATCATTCTTAAAGGACGGCTTGTCATAATATTTATCAAAATTCAAAGCCGGGTACAGCTTATTACGATCCCAAAAGGTTACCTTGTTAATATGAAATGTGTTAGCCACATATCCGTGTTGCTGCAGCAGGCGCGGCAAGCTTGGAAGCTCACGGCTTCCGTACCCTTTGGACATGGCTACCGCCGCCGTCGGATAGATCGACGTGTTGGACATGAATTCCGCATCCGAAGTATTTCCTGGACCGATCTGTTGAAAAACATGCGGGAAGTAAACCCCGCTC